>NZ_DBHKYV010000015.1:12677-147727 GCF_057315035.1 Cupriavidus sp.
TGGGCCTGCGAGTCGGCGGCGATGTCGCGCACGCTTTGCGACAGGGCGTCGCGGACTTCCTGCTGGTGCGTGGCGGCTAGCGTGCTGGCCTGTTGCCACTCGTCGCGCATGGTGGCGGCCATGCCGGCCAGTGTGTCGCGCCACGCGGCCAGGCGTGTCTCTTCCTGCAGGGCGAGTGCGGTCTGGCGGGCCGTATCCTGCGCGGCCAGTTGCGCTTGCAGGTCGGCGTGCGATTGGCTGACCGTGCCGGCGATATCGGCAGTGTGCTGCGCGAAAGCGGCCGAGGCGTCGGTCATGGCCTGGCGGTTGGCGCTGGCGAGTGCTTCGCCCGTAAGTTCAAGGCGCGACAGCGCGCTGTCCCACGTGCTGGCCGCGCCGGCGGTCGCCGTGTCGAGACGGGTGCCAATGCCATCGACCAGTGCGGCCGAACGTTGCGCGAAGGTTTCGCCAAAGCCATCGAGCGATGCACGCAGGTCAGATGTGAGCGTGACGTTTGCTTGCTGGTGGTCGGCGAGGGCAGCACGCCAGGTGTCGGCCACGCTGGTGGTGGTGGCGGCAAAGCGGGTAGAGAGGCTGTCCAGATGCTGCTGCACGGTCTGCGTGACGGTATCGCGCACGGTGGCTGCTTCATGGGCCAGGCCGGCCATGGTGGTGTCCACGGCGGGCTGGATTGCGGCGCTGGCTGCGCGGGCGCTGTCGGCGATGCCTTCCTTCAGTGACTGCCCGACGGTATCGGCCAGCCGCGCGTAGGCTGCCTCGGTGCGCGTGTGGAACGCGTCCTGGCTGGCCGACAGGCGCTCGCCCAGTGCTTCATTCTGGCGGGTCATCGCCACGGCCATGGTGTCGAGTCGATCCACCAGCGCGGGCATCAGTTCGGCCTGCCGTTGCAGCAATGCGAAAACCGTGTCGTGCTGGTGATGGCGGGAATGCACCCGCAACGTGGTGGCAATGCGTTCGTCCAGCAACTGCGCGGCCTGCACGCGCTCGCGGCGGACCAGCGTCGCAAGCAGCCCGAGCATGGCCGAGGTGGCTACGCCCGCCACCGAGGTGCCAAATGCGAAGCCAAGCCCCTTGACCGGTGCCGCCAGCGAGGCACGGATGGCTTGCAGGTCGGCGGCGCTTTCCAGCGCGACGCCGGTGGTGCGCAGCGTGCCTACCATGCCGAGGAAGGTGCCGAGCATGCCCAGCAGCACCAGCAGGCCGACCAGATACGGCGTCATCGACGGGCCGGGCAGCGCCACGCGTTCGCCTTCCACGCGCAGGCGCACGGCATTGCGCAGGCTCGGATGCAGGGTGTCGAGCCAAGCGCCAAGGTTGGCGGGCGGCGCGGTGAGCCTGGCAACCGCGGCGGTCAGCGTGGGCGTGGCCTGCCGGTAGCGGTGCAATTCGAATGCGCCGCCCACGTAGAACCCGCCGATGATCAGCGTGACGGCCAGCGCCAGCGCATTCGTGCCCGCGTAGCCAGCGCCGACCCAGCCGACGACGGCCAGGCCCGCGAGGAAGACTACGGGTGCAACGAGTGGTGTGAGGTGTCTGTTCATGTCAATCGGTCAGTTTTCGCGCAGGGCGGCGAGCAGGGCGTCTACCGGCTGGAAGCGGATCTCCAGCTCAGCCAGCAGCACGCTCCGCATGTCCATGCGAAATACGTTAAGCCACGCGCCTTCTGCACCGCGCAGGCGTGTGAAATGTGGTTCCAGCATCCCCGGCACCGCGGCAAGCACGGCCTGTTCCCGCGCGCCAAGCACCTGTTCCATGACGGTATCCAGCATGGCCAGTCGGGCTGCCTGTGGCGAGCGCGCTGCCAGTGCCGTCCGTAGCCGGCCGCGCAGGCCGCCGATCTCGCGCTCCATCTGCAGTTGCAGCGTGATATAGCGCTGGCGATGGACGGCAAAGTCGGACTCGGCCGCATCGGGCATGGCCTGACGTGCCGGCATGCGTCGGCGGCTGTCGGATGCAGCACCTTGCCCGGTGATCGCGGCAGTCAGCATGGCGCGCACATGGCTGCCGGCCGAGTCGCCAATGCCTGCACCGCTACCTTGGCGCGTGGGTGCCCCGGAGGGCACTTCCGGTGGATTGCCGTTAAGCGCCGCAGACAGCGAGATGGCGTCGGTCCAGCCAAGCCACCGGCTCATCACGGCGGACAGCGACGGCGCGGCGCCGGCGGCCTCCGCGTCGGTCAGGCGGGCCAGCAGGCGTAGCAGTTTCGGGCCGCTGAGACCCGTGCGCTGTGGCACTTGCGTCATGTCGCCTGGATGCAAAAAAACGGGAAGTTTACACGGTCGCGGCCGTGACGGAACGGGCTTCGGGTTTGTCCCTGCGAATAGGGGAGTCTGGAAGGAGCCTGGGCGAGCCTGAGTGGCTGCAGGGCCCCGAACCATCGCTGGTTCCGGTGGCCCCAAAACCGCGGGTCAACCGATGTGATCAGTCACTAACCATTAGTCACCAATCACTAATCACTAATCACGCTCAGCTGTCGGATTTCTCGCGTACCGCGTTACGCAGGTGCAGGCGCATGAAGTCGGCTGCGGCTTCTTGCTGGCCGGCCAGCAGCATGTCGATCAGCGTCAGGTGTTCGCGGCAGCGCCGCTCGGCCTGGTCGCGGTCCACCGCCTTGCGGTATTCCATAAGTCGGCGCAAGCGGTCCAGCCTGCGCAAGCCTTCGAGGATAAATGCGTTGCCCGAGCATGCGGCAATGGTTTCGTGCAGACGGCTGTTGGCGTCGAACAGGGCGGCCGCGGTTGCCGTGTGCGCGCCGCCGTTGGCCAGCGCTTCCTGTTCGGCGCGGCAGCGCAGCAGCGCTTCGCGGTCGAGTTCGAAGGTCGGTTCCAGGATGCCTGCGGCTTCGATCAGCAGGCGATAGCGGTAGCCCTGCTTGTAGGTCTCCGCGGAAGTCAGTACCGGCAAGAACATCCACCCGTGGCCGGGCAGCCGTTCGACCCATCCCTCCTGCGTCATGCGGCGCAGGATCGCGCCCAACTGGGCGCGCGTGATGCCGTACCGCCGCATCAACTCGTTTTCGGTGAAACGATCGGGCAGTCCGCCGTTGAGCCGCTCCTCCGCAATCCGGAAGTAAATCGCCTCGTTGTCATCGCCTTGCGTGGCATCGGGCTCCAGGCCGTTCGCCGGGACGGCAGGGCCGCCAACGGCTACGGCATAACCGCCCTCCGGGTGAGCGGTGACCACCGATTGCGATGCCAGCCGGCGCAGCGCTTCACGTACTGGCGAGCGCGACACCCGGAACTGCTCGGCTAGCGCACGTTCGGGCAGGCGAGTGCCCGGCGCCATGCCGGCTGCGGAAATGTACTGGTGGATGTTTGCCGCAAGGACGTCGGCAAGTTGGCGGGCCATGGGAGAGCGTTTCAAAGCGGTTGGCAGATGCTATCACATTAAACGTGGGTCTTTTAGCGCGTCAAAGTTCCATCATGTTGCAACGTTCACAGGCGTCTGTGATGCTTCACACCGGCTCGGCTATTCAGCTGTGTTTCGGGTAAACCATGGTGAAAGACCGCCAAGCCTTGCACAGCAAGGGCTACTGGGTTCTGTGGTTTCTGTTGGTTCTTTATAAATTCAAAAAACCCTTTACATGGTTCTTTGAATTTATAAAATGCCAACCATCGCGTCACTGGATGTCGACGCAACCACAACAACAGGAGACAACAGTGCATCGCAGACAAGTGCTTCAGGCCGGACTTGCGGCCATCGGCGGACTTTCTCTCATTGATGCGATGGCGGCCGATGCCACTGGCTTCACTACACAAGGAAACGCCGTGAACCCGGACCTCGTTCGTCACGTCAGCGCCCCGGCCTTCAAGCCGCCCCCCGGCAGTTGCGATTGCCATGTCCACGTTTTCGACGGTGCGCGCTTCCCGTTCGCGGCCAAGCGTTCGTACACGCCGGGCGCCGCGCGGGTGGAAGACCTGGTCGCTTTCGAGCAGCAGTTGGGCATCGACCGCATCGTGCTGGTGCAACCCAGTGTCTACGGTGTCGACAACGCCGCGCTGCTCGATGCCCTGGGCCGGTTGCGCGAGCGCGCACGCGGTGTGGCCGTAATCGATCTGGAGAAAGCCAATCACGCCGCGCTGCAGGGTATGCACGAGAAGGGCGTGCGTGGCATCCGCCTGAACCTTGAAGTCAGCGGCCAGCGCAATCACGACTTCGCATTGACCCAGTTGAAGCGTGCGGAGCAGGTGGTCGGGCCGCTTGGCTGGGCGGTCCAGGTCTATGCCGACGTGGACGTGATTGCCGAGTTGGCTGCCGCTATCGCCGAACTGAAAGTGCCGGTGGTGCTCGACCACTTTGCCGGTATCAAGACCCACAAGAAGGAAGAACAGAAGGGCGCCTTCGCGAGCGTGGTGGAACTGGTCAGGCGCGGCAATACGTACGTGAAGCTGTCTGCCCCGTATCGCGCGTCGCGCGCTGCGCCCGGCTTCGACGATGTCGGCGAGTTCGCCCTGGCCTTGATCCGGGCAAGACCGGACCGGATGGTATGGGCCTCCGATTGGCCGCACACGGGTAGCTCGGGCAATCGCAGCGGCAACCTTGACCAGATCGAGCCGTTCCGCAAGGAGGACGCGGGACGCGCATTGAACCAGCTTGCGTCGTGGGCGAATACGCCCGAGTTGCTGCATCGCATCCTCGTCGACAACCCGGCCCGGCTATACGGCTTTGGCCAGGCGACGGCCTGATCCATCCCGGTTCCTTTCTTGTTCACCACATACAGCGAGTTTTCTGGAGTTTCATCATGTCGATCAAGACCCCATCCGGCGCCGTGCTGCTCAAGCCGGATCAACTGCCAACTTTCGATCGCGGCGGCGGCGCCAGTACCACACCGCTGGTTGGCAAGTCGATCGGTTCGGACAGCTTCATCACCGGCTACACGACCTTCGCCCCCGGCGTCGAGATTCCGTTCCACAGCCACAACTGCCAGGAAAGCGTAGTGCTGGTGGAGGGCGACGCGATGCTCGATATCGACGATCTCGAATACCGGCTCAAGCCATTGGATACCACGTTCATTCCGCCCAATGTGCCGCACCGGTTCCGCAACCTGTCGAAGTCATCGCCAATGAAGATCCTGTGGATCTACGCCACGACAGACGCCACCCGCACCCTGGTCGAGAGCGGCGAAACACGCCCTGTATCGGCCGAGCACCACACCCCCAAGGCTTAACTGAGAGTTTCCATCATGCGTATTCTTGTTCTCCCGGGCGATGGCATTGGCCCCGAAATCGTTGCCGCCTCGATCGATGTCCTGAAGCAGGCCGACCAGGTCTTTGATCTGCAACTGCAGTTCGACTATGAGGATGTGGGGTTCGCCAGCCTCGAAAAATACGGCACCACGCTGCGCCAGGAGGTGCTGGACCGCGCCACGTCGTATGACGGCGTGATCCTGGGCACCCAGTCCCACGCTGACTATCCGACCCCGGACAAGGGCGGCCGCAATATCTCGGCGGCGTTCCGATGCGACCTGGACCTGTACGCCAACGTGCGTCCTTCCCGTTCGCGCGAGTTCCTGGGCAAGGGCGCCAGGAACATGGACCTCGTCATCATGCGTGAGGCCACCGAGGGCTTCTATCCCGACCGTAATATGTACGAAGGTTGGGGCGAGATGATGCCGTCGAAGGACATGGCCATCTCGGTGCGCAAGATCACGGCGCATTGCTCGGAGCGCATCGCCCGTCGTTCATTCGAACTGGCGATGAAGCGCAAGAAGCATGTCACGGCCATCCACAAGGCCAACAGCTTCCATATGACCGATGGACTGTTCCTGCGCGAAGTGCGCAAGGTAGCGGCCGAATTCCCCGAGGTGAAGTTCGATGACCTGCTGGTCGATGCGTCGACCGCTTACCTGGTGCGCGACCCGTCGCGCTTCGACGTGATCGTGGCGACCAATTTCTACGGCGACATCCTGTCGGACCTGGCCAGCGAACTGTCGGGCAGCCTGGGTCTCGGCGGCTCCGTGATGGCGGGAGATGCACTGTGCTGTGCGCAGGCCCAACATGGTTCGGCGCCCGATATCCAGGGGCTGGACAAGGCCAACCCGACGTCGATGATCCTGTCCGTCGCCATGCTCGTGCAGTGGCTTGGCGAACACCGCGACAAACCGAATTTTGTTGTGGCAGCCGCGGCCATCGACGCCGCCGTGGACAAGGTGCTGGCGAACCCCGCTACACGCACGGCAGACCTGGGCGGCACGATGGGTTGCGACGCATTCGGCAAGGCCGTGGCGCGGAGCATCTCCGCGGCCTGAGTCGCAGCCCCGCCTCGCCTTGCACGGACGCGGTGCCATACCTCGGCCACCGCGTCTCTTACATCCAGAAGAACATCCGGAGACAGCATGCACGCATTCAAGTCATGGCTGGCGGTGGCGCTCGCCAGTGTTTCGTTCATCGGCGGCGCCAGCGCCAACGACAGTTACCCGGCGAAGCCGGTCAGCATCATCGTGCCGTTCGCGCCAGGCGGCGGTAGCGACAACGTTTCGCGCTATATCGCCACGCGCCTTTCCGAAAAGACCAAGGCCACGTTCCTGATCGACAACCGTCCCGGTGCCGGCACCAATATCGGCAACGAGGCCGCGGCACGCGCGGCGCCCGATGGCCAGACGCTGCTGTTCGGCCAGGTGGCGTTGTCGATCAACCCGTTCGTCTACAAGAAGCTCCGCTACGACACCGAGAAAGACTTCGTGCCCGTCGTGCTGATTGCCACGTCACCGACCGTGCTGGTCGTGACGAAGGATTTTCCGGAGAAGGATCTCAAGGGTGTGATCCGGTATATCAGGGCCAATCCGGGCAAGGTCAACTTTGCGTCGGGCGGCAAGGGTACGTCGGTGCATCTGGCTGGCGAGCTGTTCCGCAGCATGATCCACGCCGACATGGTCCACGTGCCATACAAGGGCAGTGGTCCGGCCGTAACCGATTTGATCGGCGGACAGGTCCAGATGATGTTTGATACCGCCGCGTCCGCGTTGCCCCAGCTCAAGGGGGGCAAGCTGCGCGCCATCGCCGTCACGGGTACGCATCGTCTGCCCGAACTGTCCGATGTGCCGACCTTCGCCGAGGCCGGCCTGAATGGCTTCGAAGCCCCCGCATGGTACGGGTTGCTGGCACCGGCCGGCACGCCGAAGCCGGTGGTCCAGTTTCTCAATACGCAAGTCAATGACATCCTCAAGGAGCCTGCCACAAGGCAGCGGCTGGCGCAGCTTGGCGCCGAGCCCGCAGGTGGATCTCCCGAGGACCTCGCCCGCTTCATGCGCACCGAATCGGCCAGATGGTCGGCGGTTGTGAAGAGCGCGAACGTGGCAGCCGATTAGCCCCGACCAGTCCATTCCTCAACCCTCCGTCGCACCCGATAGCCATGAGCCAAACCATTACGACCTATGACCCCAGCACCGGTGACGTGCTGCAGACCTACCAGGGCTGGACCGCTGAACAGATTGAATCCGCCGTCAGCGCCGGCCATGCCGCAGCGCAGGCATGGGGCAAGCAAGCGTTGGCGGATCGCGTTGCGGCGGTGCGCCGCCTGGCTGCGGAACTGCGCCGCCAGGCCATGCCGTTTGCGGAGTTGATCACCGCCGAAATGGGCAAGGTCTTGCCAGAAGCCGTCGGCGAAATGGAAAAGTCCGCGGTCACCGCGCTCTACTACGCTGACAATGCCGCGCGCATCCTGGCCGGCGAACAGGCAGCCATCGAAGGCGTGGAAGCGTGGGTCAGCTACGAGCCGATCGGTCTGGTACTAGCGGTGATGCCGTGGAACTTCCCGGTGTGGCAGGTCATGCGTTTCGCGATCCCGGCGATTACAGCCGGTAACGGGGTGTTGCTCAAGCATTCGCCTAACGTTACCGGTTGCGCGTTGGCGCTGGAGAAACTGTTCCTCGACGCCGGATTGCCAAAGCATCTCGTTACCACGCTGGTCGTCGCCGAACCGCATGTGCCACAGGTGATCGATGGCCTGATCCACGACGACCGTATCGCGGCCGTGACGCTCACGGGTTCCAACCGCGCTGGTGCCGCCGTTGGCGCCGCCGCCGGTCGCGCGTCGAAGAAGTCGGTGCTGGAACTGGGCGGTTCCGATGCATTCATCGTGCTCGACGATGCCGACCTCGACAAGGCCGTGGCAGCGGCCGTCAAGGCGCGCTTTCACAACGCGGGCCAGAGTTGTGTCTGCGCCAAGCGCTTTATCGTCTCGGAGGGTATTGCCAACGCATTCACCGAACGGTTTGTGCAGGCCACACAGGCACTGGTCGTCGGCAATCCGAACGAGTCCGCCACGCAGATGGGACCGCTGGCACGTCCCGACCTGCGCGACGCGCTGGACCTGCAAGTGCGCCGCTCGGTCGACGCCGGGGCAGTGCTGCTGGCGGGCGGCAAGGCGGTGGAGGGGGCGGGGAATTTCTATGCGCCTACCGTGCTTGGCAATTTGCGGCCCGGCATGGCGGCCTTCGATGAAGAGACCTTCGGACCCTTGGCCGCCATCGCCGTGGCCGTGGACGATGCCGACGCGGTGCGTCTGGCCAACGCCACGCCGTTCGGCCTGTCGGTGAGTGTCTGGGCCGGCTCGAACCAGCGTGCGCTGGCGGTGGCCAAGGGCATTACCAGCGGTGCCGCCTTCATCAACGCGATCACAGCCTCCGATGCGCGCGTGCCATTCGGCGGCACGAAGAAGTCGGGATACGGTCGTGAGCTTGCCGCCGCGGGCATTCGCGAATTCACCAATGCCCGCACTTACTGGGCCGTGGCGCCTGCCTGAACCTGACTGCAGCTGCCATGCGCGCATAACGTTCTGCGCGTTTGTTCGTTCCTTGCGCGGGCGGCAGCCTCTAGAGTCGGTGGCTTGTCCCCATCCTGCCTTTCTGGCCATCGACATGAGCGCATCCCAAGCTTCGCTGCCTGCCGCCGCAGAACCCGACATTGCCAGCCGCCGCCATCGGGCCGTGGCCGCTTTTATCGCCGAGACGCGTCGGCTGCTCGGTAGCGCCGCGGTGACCGACAAGGCCCGGCTCGAACCCGTCGCACGGGCGCTGGAGGCGCTCGGCCAGCAACGCGAGCTGTTTCCGGAGCGGCACTTTCCGGTCTCGGCGGCCAACCCTGCGCAGGTGTACCGCCTCGCCGAGGATCTTGACGGAAGATTCGCACTGTATGTATCGGCCGGCTTGCCGGGAAAGGCCCAGCCGCCGCACGACCACACTACCTGGGCGATCATCGCGGGTATCACCGGTCGCGAACGGAACAACTTCTTCGCGCGTGAAGCCACCGACGATCCAACCCGCGACACGCTGAGAGAGATCAACGAATCGGATGTGGTCGCCGGCACATCGGTGACCTTGCTACCCGATGACGTGCACACGATCGAACTGATCGGCCAGGAAAACGGGCTGCATCTCCACTTCTACGGACTTGCGCTGGATCGGCTGTCTGGCCGCGTGGTGTTCGAAAGCAAGGCGGGTGGCGCCTACCGGCACTTTGGCCCGCCGCGGCGCTTGGCCGCGCCGGTGATCGATGCCGCGGCGTTGAAGTCGGCGCTGGCCGATGGGCGGGAGATTGCGCTGCTCGATGTCCGCGAGACCGGTGTCTACACGAAGGGCCATCCGCTGCTGGCCGCGTCGGCGCCGTTGTGGCGCCTGGAGTTGCTGATCGATCGTCTGGTGCCACGGCGCGACACGCGCATCGTGTTGCTCGACGGTGGCGATAACGCCGACGCGCTCGCCCACCAGGCCGCGGCAAAGCTGGTGCGCCTGGGCTGGGGCAATGTATCGGTGCTCGAAGGCGGTGTTGCCGCGTGGGCGGCGGCGGGCCATGAACTCTTTACCGGCAGCAATGTGCCCAGCAAAGCGTTCGGGGAGATCATCGAGCACCAGAAGCACACGCCGTGGATCGATGTGGACGAGTTGCATCGCCGTATCGAAGAAGGCGAGGATATCGTCGTGGTGGACAGCCGTACTACCGAGGAATTCGCCGACTTCAGCCTGCCGTTCGCGCATAGCTTGCCGGGTGCGGAACTGGTCTACCGGATTGGCGAACTGGCGCCGAACCCTGACACGCTGGTGGTGGTCAACTGCGCGGGCCGCACGCGCAGCATCGTGGGCGCGCAGACGCTGATCGACGCGGGCATTCCGAATCCGGTGGCTTCGCTCAAGGACGGCACCATGGCCTGGCTGCTGGGTGGCCGCACGCTTGCACACGGCCGCGTGACCCCGCTGCCGGAGCCTTCGACCGGCACGCTCGAAGGCGCCCGTGAGCGCGCCGCGCGCGTGGCAACGCAGGCAGGCGTGCGCCGGATCGACGCCGCCGGGCTTGAGCAACTGGTGGCTGCGTCGGAGGCGCGTTCGCTATTTCGGTTTGACGTCCGCACGCGCGGCGAGTATGAGTCGGGCCATCTGCCGGGCTGGCGCTGGGCGCCCGGTGGGCAACTGGTGCAGGCAACGGACGAGTATCTTGCCACGCGCCGCGCGCGTATCGTGCTGGCCGATTTCGATGGCGTGCGCGCGTTGACCACGGCGGCGTGGCTGGCGCAGCTTGGTGGGCATGAGGTCTTCGTGTACGCACCGTCCGCCGATGCGGAGCTCGTGACCGGTGCGGAGCCCGTGCGCGTGCTGGCATCGAGGCCTGCCGCGGCGTCGGTGTCGGCACAGCAGGCCTCGCAGCAGGAGGCGTCGGGCACCGCGAGGCTGTTTGACGTGGAGCGCCGCTCGGCCTATGAGAAGCGTCATGCAGCCGGTGCGTACTTTGCGGTGCCCGATCGCCTGGAGGCAGTGATTGCCGACCTCGCGGCCGATCATGCGATCCTGATCACCTCATCGGATGGCGTGCTGGCGCGTGTGGTCGCTGCGGAACTGGCTGCGCGCACCGGCCGCGATGTGCGTTACGTAAGCGGTGGCACGCAGGCCTGGGCGGCTGCGGGGTTGCCTGTGGGGGCGGGTGAGGAGAGGGTGCTGACTGGCGACGACGACTACTGGTTCAGCCCGTATCAGCATGCCGACGTGGCCCAGCGCAATGCCGGTTTCCAGGCGTATCTCGACTGGGAGGTCAATCTTGTGGAGCAGCTTGGGCGCGAAGGCGACATTGGCATCCGGTTGATCGGGGCAGCCGAAACCGCAAGCTGAGCCGAACGGTAGCGACAAACGACACGAACAAGGGGGCAGGCACTGCCCCCTTGTTTCATCTATCAGCCACGCCAGAGCGCATGCTCGTACAGTTCAGGGCCAAAATCGGGTGCCACATCGGCATGCGCACGGGCCTGATGTAGTTCCAGGTCCGCGGTGAACAGGTCGCGGCTCACACGTGACACGATCACCGGGATATCGCGCCGCATGCTCGGGATATCGCCCAGGGGCACGCCAGTGCTCGCATAGCCGGCCGGATTGAAGACATGGATTGCGCCGAGCCATGGCGCGGCGCCGCGATGCTTCTCGGTATATTCGTGGCCGCTGCCCAGGTAGGGCGAGGCGCCTAGTGCGTCGTCGCGCTCGCCTGGCAACGGCTCGTAGCGATCACGCCAGCGTGCGATCAGCGGTGCGATGCTGGCCAGTTCGGCGCGGTCGGCCGGGTCGGTGGTGTAGCCGGTGCCGGCAATCACAAAGTCGAACGCGAACGTGTGGCCTGCCACATGCGCCTCGACTACGCGATCACGCAAGGTAGCGGCCTCCCATGGTGAAGCCAGATGCAGATGGAAGTTGGCGTGGGCGGTGGCGCGCTTGACGGCGTCGGCGGGTGGCGTGGAGCCGGCGCGGCGGTAGCGTACCGCGTGTTGCCAGCGGTGTGCGTCCGACAGGCTCGCGTAGTTGTCGAAGAAGCCGGGATACATGCGTGGCTTGGCTGCGGCACGGGCGGCAATATGGTCGCGCCGGGCAAACAGGCGTACTGCATGCGCACCCGCTTCCAGCGCCACGGCGGCGGCATCGAATGCCGACGCGGCCGCACCGATCACCGCCACGGTCTTGCCGCGCAACGCCGCGAAGTCGATCCCGTCAGCCGTATGCGCTGCCAGGCCTGATTGCACCGCCGGGCGCAGGTAGCCCGGGATGTAAGGCGCACCATTGCCGGCCACCCCATTGGAAAGAATCAGCTTGCGAGTCGTTTCGAAGCGGCGCTCACCGTTGGTTTCGAGCGTGATCCGCAAGGCCGGCACGCCAGCGCCATCCCACGGGGTGATGTCGATCAGGCGCGTTGCATGGCGGACGTCGATATCAAGAAACTCGCGGAACCAGGCCAGGTATGCGGCCCAGTCCGCGCGCGGAATGCGGTCTAGCGCCGCAAAGGCTGCCTGGCCGTGCCGCGCTTCGAACCATTGCTGGAATCCCAACGCAGTGATGCCGAGTTCAGGTCCCACCAGCGACTTCAGCGTACGCAGCTTGTGCATGCGCGCGCGGGTCAGCCAAACGCCGGCGCCGGCGGCATCGGCCGCTGCGTCGATCACGGATACGCCGCCGATGCCAGCCCGCCGCAATGCGTGCGCGATGGCACAGCCACCCTGGCCGCCGCCTACGATCAGCACATTGTGGTCGATGCCGTCGCGTTGCGGCACCCAGTTGTCCGGGGCGGGGCCCAGCAGCCGCAGCGTGTCCCGCGCGAAATGGTCGATGTCGCTCATGTCAGGCTCAGGCAATGGAGAGTTGGAACGCTTGCC
Organism: Cupriavidus sp.; assembly: GCF_057315035.1. Taxonomy (NCBI): domain Bacteria; kingdom Pseudomonadati; phylum Pseudomonadota; class Betaproteobacteria; order Burkholderiales; family Burkholderiaceae; genus Cupriavidus; species Cupriavidus sp. Next base: position 25,296 of record NZ_DBHKYV010000015.1, read on the forward strand.
GCAGGTCCGCGATCAGGTCCGCTGGATCTTCCAGTCCAACGTGCAGACGGATGACCGGCGCGTTGTTGCCGCTATGCTGCCAGCTGCGGGACGCATTGAGCCGTTCGGGCGGTGCCACCAGCGCCAGGCTCTCGTAGCCGCCCCACGACGCACCGATCGAGAACAGCCGCAAGGCATTGACCAGCCGGCCGGCAGCGCTGTGGTCGGTGCCGTGCAGGGCAAACGACACCAGGCCGCTGGCGCCGGTGAAATCGCGTTTCCACAGCGCGTGGCCGGGGTCTTCGGGCAGCGCAGGGTAGAAGGTGCGCGCTACTGGCGACTGCTGTTGCAGCCATTGTGCAACCTCGGTGGCGTTGCGCTGGTGTTGCGCCAGCCGTACCGGCAGCGTGCGCAGCCCGCGCAGTGCCAGGTAGGCGTCGTCGGCGCCAATGGTCAGGCCCAGCGCTTCGTGCGTGGTGGCGATGCGTTCGGCCAGCGCGGGGCTGTCGACCACCAAGGCACCCTGCATCACGTCGGAATGGCCGGCAATGTACTTGGTGGCGGCCTGGATCGAGATATTGGCCCCGAGTCGCAGCGGCTGCAGGAACCAGCCGCCGCTCCACGTGTTGTCGATGGCCACGGGCACACCTTTCGCACGCGCGACCGCGGTCAGCGCGGGCAAATCAAGCACGTCAAACAGCAGCGAGCCCGGCGACTCCAGGTACACGAGCCGCGTGTTGGCGCGGATCAATGCATCGAGGTCGTCGTGTTGCGGCGAGAAGTACTCGATCTCCACGCCGAGCCGTTGCAGCAGCGTCTGGTCGACGCGGCGCAGAGGTGCGTACACGGTGTCCGAAACAAGTGCGTGGTCGCCGGGGCCCAGCAGCGACAGCAGCACCAGCGTAATCGCGGAGAGCCCGGAAGGTGCCAGAAATGCTCGATGTCCGCCTTCGAGCGTACACAGCGCGTCTTCGAGCGCTTCGTGCGTGTCGAGGCCGTGCCGGCCATAGGTTGCGATGCGTTCGCCGTGTGAGCGGCGATGTTGACGGTCGGCCAGCGTCTCGACATTCTCGAAGCGGACCGTGCTGGTTCGCACCACAGGTATGTTGACGGGGCCCACGCCATCGCGCAGGCGCGCGGAGCCGGCGTGCAACAGTCGCGTGTGGATGCCGTCTGTGGAATTCTGGCTCATCGATGGTCCTTGTCAGGCTTGAAGGGTTGCAGGTGCCGGCGCGAACGCCGCATTGAATTCGGCGGGCAGGCGCGGGATGGCGCCTAGCGCGCGACGCAGGAAGGCGCGCGTGCGTTCGTGGCCGGGGTTGCCAAAGATCTGCTCGGGCGGGCCGTGTTCGACGATGCGCCCGGCCTCGGTGAAATAGATGTGGTCACTGATCTCGGCGGCGAAGCGCATCTCGTGGGTGACCAGCACGCAGGTCATGCCGTCTTCCACGAGTTCGCGGATCACGGTCAGCACTTCGCCAACCGTTTCGGGGTCGAGCGCGGATGTCACCTCGTCGAACAGGATCAGTTCGGGCCGCATCGCCAGCGCCCGCGCAATGGCCACGCGTTGCTGCTGGCCGCCCGACAGTTCGCCCGGATAGGCATGGGCCTTGTCGGACAGCCGTACCTTGCCCAGCAGCGCATGGGCTTCCTGCTCGGCTTCGCGGCGGCTGCGGCCAATCACGCGCGTGGGGGCGATCACCAGGTTTTCGAGGACGGTCAGGTGCGGAAACAGGTTGTACTGCTGGAACACAAAGCCCACGCGCTTGCGCAGCGCGATCAACTCGTCCTCGGTGCGCAATGCTTCCACTGCGGTATCGCCAACGCGGATCTGCCCGGTCTGCGGGCGCAGCAATCCGGTGATGCATCGCAGGATCGTGCTCTTGCCAGAGCCCGACGGCCCGATAATGGTCACGGCCTCGCCACGCCGGACTTCGACATCGATGCCCTTGAGCACGGTGTTGTCGCCGAAGCTCAGGTGCACGTCGCGTAGCGCAACGAGCGGCGTGGCTGGCGCTGAAGTCTGGTGGTTACGCAAGAAGGAATCAGTGGCGGTCATGACGACGCTCCAGCGCGCGCGTGGCGCGCGCGATCGGATAGCAATAGGCAAAGAACAGGGCCAGCAGCGTGAAATAGACCAGCACCGTGAAGTCGGTGCGGGCCACGGTATTGCTGGCCACCTGGGCGGTATCGACCACGTCGTGTACGCCAACCAGCGAGGCCAGTGACGTGCTCATGGTGATGCTGGCGTAAAGGTTCATCCACGGCGGCAGCATGCGCCGCACGCATTGCGGCAGCACGATGAGCCGGAAGATCTGGCGGCGCCGGAAGGCCAGCGAATGGGCTGCCTCCCACTGCGCGCTCGGGATCGACTGGATGGCGCCGCGGAAGATCTCCGCCACATTGGCACTGGCTGGCAGCGCCAGGCCGAGCACGACCTTGATCCAGTCGGGAAACGGCACTGTCCACTGCCCGATGTGCAACTCGAACGGGAACACATAGGTGGTGAAGTACACGAGCACCAGGATCGGTGCGTTGCGGAACGCCTGGACCCACAGCCGCGCCGCATGGCGTACCCAGCCTTGCGTGGACAGCGACAGCGCGCCGATCAGCAGGCCAGCCAGCGTGCCGAGCGCCATCGCCAGGATGCTGATCTCGATGTTGGCCCACATGCCGCGCAGCAGCGCGGGCGACCACGTCCAGAGGTTGCGGAACGCGGCCGGGGTGCTGCCGGTGGCCGTCCAGAATCCGACGATGGCCAGCACGCACAGTGCCGCGAGCGCCCATGGACTACGCAGGACATCCCTGACGGGCCGTGGCGCGGGGCGCCAGGGTAGGGCAAGCGGGTTACTGGCCATAGCCGGGCATCCTTAGGCGTAGTTCCAGCCAGCGGCCCGTGCGGCTGACCAGCCAGGTCAGCACGCCGAAGAACGACAGGATCAATAGCAGCAGTTCCAGCACGTTGTCGCGCTGGGTCCAGATCATGATTGACTCGTATGTCACATCGCCCACGGCGATGGCCGATGCGACCGCGGTCATCTTGACCAGGTCTACGAGGTTGTTGACCAGCGCGGGCAGCGCGAAGCGCACCGCCAGTGGCAATTCCACCTGCAATAACAGCTGGCGGCGCGAGAAGCCCAGCGAGCGCGCGGCTTCGAGCGTGACGCGCGGCACGGCCTCGATACCGGCGCGCAGCGCTTCGGCGTGAAACACGGCCTTGTGCAGCGATACCACGGCGATGACCCAGAAGAACGGCGTAAGCGGATTACTGCTGCCCAGGCTGTTCAGATGCTGGGTGATCAGCATATTGAGCACCAGAAAGCCGCAATACAGCTGTACCAACGTAGGCGTGTTGCGCGTCAGTTCGACGAACGCACGCGCCGGCGTGGCCAGGGTTGCCTTGCCTGACGTCAGCAGCGCGGCCAGGATGGCCCCGGCCAGCAGGCTGCAGGGGATGGTCAGCGCGCACAGTTGCAGCGTGACGACCAGTCCATGAAGAAACGCCGTGCGCTCGGTGTGATCCAGCACGAAGGCATAGTTGAGGCCCAGCGGCTTGAGCGCGGCAACGATGGAGACAAGCCAGGCATCGATCATGGGCGGCTTTCGGTGTAGACCGCGAAGTCCTGGGGCGCCACATCGAACTTGCCCTGTTTGGCATGGTCGTGCGCGGGCCGGATATAGGCGCCGTCCGGCACGCCGGACTTGCGTGCCACGTTGAGCAGGAAGCCGCTGCGGTGCCAGTCGCGGATGGCCTTGTCGACGAAGGCGACCGTGTCCTGTTCGCCGCGCCGCGTCCAGACCACGGTAGGCGATGGAATCAACTGGTCGTCGGTGGCGAGCGTGAATGCGGTCCACTCGGCCTTGTTGGGGCCGCTCAGCGTCTGGTACAGCGCCGGCTGGATATGCACCGATGCGGCGCAGGTGCCGCCCTTGAGTGCCAGTAGCGATTCCGGAATGCCACGCAAGCCCTTGACGATGGCGCCATACTTTTCGGCCAGTGGCTTGGCGAAGTTGCTTCCCTGGGATACACAGGCGACCTTGCCGCGCAGGTCTTCCCAGCGCTTGATGCCACTCTGCTTCGAGACCATGGCCGCTCCGCCCACAAGGTCGTATGGCGTGGGTGCGAAGCTCAGGATTTCGCTGCGTTCCTGCGTCCACTGGATATTGGCCACCAGCAGGTCGACCTTGCCCGCCTGCAGGAATTGCACGCGCGTGGAGGCGGTCACGGGGACGGTTTCCAACTCCACGCCCAGGCGTCGCGCAAGATCAGCGGCCAGTTCGGTCTGGTAGCCGCCGGTCTTGCCGGTGGCGGTATCAAGAATGCCGAAGGGCGGACTGGGACCGTCGATGCCCACCGACAGCTTGCCGCGTTGCCTGATCTTGTCGAGCGTGGCGTCAGCCCACGCCGTGTGGGCTATGGCGATGCCGCCTAAAAGCAGGGTGGCCGATACGAGATGCCTGTTCATCATGTGTTCGCGCTCAGCCCTTGTATTTTGCTTGCAGTTCGGGCAGCAGCGGCTGCGGCGGCGTGATGCCGAGCCGCTTTTCGGTGCCGATCAGCCAGCCCGTGCGGTGCCACTCCTGTACGACCTTGTCCACGGCTGCCACGGTATCGGCATCGCCCTTGCGTGCCCAGACCACCGATGGCGCGGGCAGGATTTCCGTTGGGATCGGTGCGGTGTAGTTGGTCCACTCCGCATTGCTACGCAGCAGTGGGTGGATCAGCGTGGCGTCATGGACTGCCGCCACGCACTGTCCGCCGCGCAGCGCCAGCAGTGATTCGGAGGCGGTCTTGAATCCGCGTACCTGCGCGCCATACTGTTCCTGCAGCGGTTTCACGAAGCTGCTGCCTTGCGATGCGCATACGGTCTTGCCGCGCAGGTCTTCCCATTGGTGGATGCCGCTGGTCTTGAGCACCGCTGCGGTACCGCCCACGCGATAGAACGGCGTCGGGGCATACGAGAGCAGTTCGCCGCGATCGGCGTTGTATTCCATCGAGGCGATCAGCAGGTCGACCTTGCCTTGCTGCAGGAACTGCACGCGGTTGGACGGATTGACCTGTACGAGCTCGGCCTCGACACCGAGCCGCTTGGCCAGGTCTCGCGCGAGTTCCGGATTCCAGCCAACCAGTTGCTGGGTGGCGGGATCGATCGAGCCGAAGGGTCCGCCGTTGACCAGCACGCCGATGGCGACCTTGCCGCGCTGCTTGATCTTGTCGAGCGTGGCATCGGCGCGTGCCGGCTGGGTAGCGAAGGCCGTAAGCGTGGTAATAGCGAGCGCCGCGATGGCGCGCAGCGTGTGAGTGGTTTTCATAAGGCGTAGGAAAGTTAGTGCTGGGTAGCCGGATAAGGCTTGTGGATATGGGTTCGCTACTAGTTCAGCTTGATGCCCGATGACGCAATGACCGCCGCATAGCGCGGCAAGTCCTTCGACAACGTGTCATCGAGTGCCTGTGCCGATGAAGCAACCACGACGAAGCCGGCTTCTTCGAGCTGCTGCTTCGTCGCCGGTTGGGCCAGCACGGCCGTGGCGTCGCGATTGATGCGATCGACGATTTCAGCTGGTGTGTTGGCTGGCGCCAGCAGGCCTTGCCAGCTTTCCACGGCAAAGCCCGGTGCGCCCGCCTCGGCCATGGTGGGTACTTGCGGCAGCGCCTTCGAACGATACGGCGTAGTCACGGCCAGTGCGGTCAGGCGCCCGTTGCGCACATAGTCGGAAACGGCGGCCAGCGTGATCAGCGTGGCATCGATATGGCCGCCCAGCAGATCGAGCGTTGCGGGACCACCGCCGGGGTAGGGGATGTAGTTGACCGCGATGCCGAGCTGGCGCGACAGCATCTCATGCGCGACGTGAGCGATGCCGCCGTTGCCGGGCAGTCCCAATGCGAGTTCGCCAGGCTTGCGCCGCGTCAGCGCAAGGTATTCGCTGAAGGTCCGCACGCCCAGGTCGGGACGCACCACCAGTATCTGGGGGCTGACCACGGCCTTGATTACGCCGCGGAATGCATGGTGGGTGTCGTAGGGCAGCCGCTTGAACAGTGACGCGTTCAACGTCACGCCTTCGCCGCCAAGCAGCAGCGTGTAGCCGTCCGGCGCGGCGCGGGCTACCTGGCCGGCGCCGATCGTACCGCTGGCGCCCGACACGTTCTCAACCACCACGCTCTGGTGCCAGCGCTCGCTGAGCTTTTGTGCCAGCGTGCGGGCCAGCTTGTCCGCGCTGCCGCCAGCGGCCACCGGAACGACGATGCGGACCGTCTTTGCGGGAAACGTGTCGGCCGGTGTATTGGCGAAGGCAGGCGTGGCGCAACTGGCGTAGGCAAAGGCGACCAGTGCGGATTTCAGCAATTTCACGGAGTGAAGCAGTCTGCGGCGCAGCATGATGAAGGCAGGTATAAGCCCGGACGCGCCTGCCGACACGATGTCGGCATGTAGTAAAGCGATTAAGCGATGTCACGGACCAACCAGCTTATGGAGTGCGACGCGCGATACGAACAAATCTTTTCGTACTTCGATATGCACGGCGGACTTGCGCGCTCAATTGAACGGCGGTCGATCCGAGGCGTCGCCGTCCTTGTGCGGCGGGTACAGCGGATGGCGCAGTGCCACGTAGACGAGCACCACCACGCAAGTGGCCGTGAACCAGTCGAGAAGGTCGGTCATGGCAATGTCTCCGTGTTGGTTGAGGTTCGATCTCGTGGGCGGCCACCCGCCTCACTGCGGGTTCGGCAACTCAAGGTGCTCGCGCAACGTACGACCGTCATAGTCGCGCCGGAACGCGCCACGGTCCTGCAGGATCGGCACAACCTCGCGCGTGAAGTCTGCGAATCCACCGGGGAAGTAGGCGGGCATGATATTGAAGCCATCCGCTGCACCAGCCTCGACCCATTCGATCATGTGATCGGCGATCTGCGCCGCGGTGCCGACCACGATCTGGTGGCCGCGCGCACTGGCCACCAGGTGATAGAGCTGGCGCAGCGTCAGGTTGCGTTCGCGCGCCAGCTTGATCAGCAGCGCGCTGCGGCTATGCACGACGATGTCGGTGGGTAAAGTTGGTAGCGGCTCATCGAGCGCGAAGCCGGAAACATCGACGGCAAGTTGCTCGGCCAGGATGGCAAGCGCGTTCGACTGGTCCGTGAAGGATTGCAGTTGCGCGAGCTTGCCATGGGCCTCCGCCTCGGTCGCACCAATGATCGGCATCAGGCCCGGCATGATCAGGCAGTGCCGTGGATCGCGTCCCGCCTCCGCCACTTGCCGGCGCAGACCGGTAGCGAATGCAAGCGCCGAATCGAGATCCTGTTGCGCGGTGAATACCACTTCGGCATGGCGCGCGGCCAATGCCTGTCCGGGGCCCGACGAGCCGGCCTGAATCAGCACGGGCTGGCCCTGTTCGCTGTTGGTGACGTTAAGCGGACCGGCGACGGAAAAATGCCTTCCCTCGTGGTTCAGTGCGTGCATCTTGGCGGTGTCGATATAGACGCCGCGCGCCTTGTCCTGGACGTACGGATCCCGGTCCCAAGAGCGCCAGAGTCCCTTCACCACCGAGACAAACTCTTCCGCGATCGCGTAGCGTTCGTCATGATCGGGGTGGCGGCTGCGGCTGAAATTCACCGAGCCATCGGCGAAGGTGGTCACGATATTCCACGCCGCGCGGCCGTGCGACAGCTTGTCGACGGTAGCCAGCGTGCGCGCAAGGTTGAACGGTTCGCTATAGGTTGTGGATGCGGTGGCGGCCAGCCCGACATGCGTGGTCACCATCGACAGCGCTGCCAGCATCGCCAGTGGATCGGGCCGCGTGATCATGGACGGATGGGCGTCGGCGGACGTCAGCAGACGGTCGCCAAAGAACACCATGTCGAACTTCGCGCGCTCGGCGGCCTGGGTCATGCGCACCACCAGGTCGATATTCTCGGTGCCGGATTCGGCGCCGGGATACCGCCAGCCGGCCGCATGATGCCCGGCCGCGAGCAGGAACAATCCGAGTTTCATGATCGTCCCGGCTCAATTGCCCTGCATGGTGCGATCAGCCACCACGCGCGCAGCAATCTCGTGCACCTGGCGGATCCGTTGCGAGGTCTGCTCGGGCGTCAGGATCTGCACGTCCACCTGGACGCGGCTCAGTGCGGCTACGGTATCCGGCTCGGCCAGGATCTCGCCAATCCACTGGCGCAGTTTCGCTAGCACGTCGGGCGGAACGTTGCGAGGGGCGGTGATAAAGAACGCGCCGGCCAGGGAGTCTTCCCAGCCCTTGACGCCGGCATCGCGAATACTGGGCACGTTCGGCAGGTCCGGCGAACGTGCGCCGCCGAAGTAGGCCAGCGCGCGCAGCTTGCCTTGCTTGATGAACTGTGTGCTGAGCGGATCGAATACCAGATCGACGTGACCGGCTACCACATCGGCCACGGCGGGTGCGCTGCCCTTGTAGGGCACGTGGCGGATGTCGATGCCGGCCTGACGCTTGAGTAGTTCGCCGGCCAGGTGCCCCGGCGTGCCGTTGCCCGAACTGGCAAACGTGAGCTTGCCAGGATTGGCGCGCGCATAAGCGATCAGTTCCGGTAGCGTGCGGATCGGCAACGACGGGTTGATGGCCACGGTTGCAAGCGAGTTGCCAATATAGGCTACGGGAACGAGATCGTGGAATGGATCGAACCTAACGGTCATCAGTTGCGGCGCGATAGCGAGATTGCCAATCGACGTATTGAGCAACGTGTAGCCATCTGCCGGCGACGCAGCCACATAGCCCGCGCCGAGCGTGCCGCCCGCACCGGCCTTGTACTCGATGACCACCGGCTGTCCGGCTTTCTCGGCCAGACGCTTGGTGATGATCCGGGCAACGTTGTCATTGGTGCCGCCGGGCGTATAGGGCACCACGTAATTGATCGGCTTCGACGGGAACGGTTGTTGTGCCGACGCGGTCGCGGCGGTGACGTGAAGTACGGGCAGCGCTGCCAGCGCCACTAGTGCGGCGCGCACGGGCGCGGGGAAGGCAGGAAAGAAACGCATGACGATCGGATGGGACTGGAATTGGATGCATGAAGGAGACTGGTCATCGTAGGTTGATAACCCTGCAACCGGAACTGCCGATTCGTCATGTCGTTAGCCGCTCAGGTGATAAGCGGCGATGCAAGCTCGGAAGCTTGCGGCGCAACGGTGGCGGGATGTGGCGGCCGTTTCAGCCCGAGATGCTCACGCAGTGTCGAACCCGTGTACTCGGTGCGGAACAGGCCGCGGCGGCGCAGTTCCGGCAGTACCAGCCGGATGAAGTCGTGCAGCCCGCCGGGCAGGAACGGCGCCATGATGTTGTAGCCGTCCGCGCCGTAGTGGCGGAATCGTTCTTCGAGCTGGTCGGCGATCTGCGTCGCGGTGCCCACCAGTTGCCAATGCCCGCGCGCGCCGGCCACGCGCTGGTAGAGCTGGCGAATCGTCAGGTTCTCGCGGCGGGCCAGGTCCACCACCAGCTGCTGGCGGCTCTTGGTGCCATTGGTTTCGGGTAGGTCGGGAATCGGTCCGTCGAGCGGAAAGGACGACAGATCGAACCCGCCGGTCAGGTTCGAAACCAGCGTCAATCCCACCACAGGGTCGATCAGCGCCTGCAACTGCTCGAATTTTTCCTGCGCCTCCGCCTCGGATGCACCCACGACGGGGAATACGCCCGGCATGATCTTGAGGTCATCAGCCGTGCGGCCATGACGGGGCAGCCGTGACTTGAGGTCGGCGTAGAACGCGACCGCTTCATCCAGGGTCTGCTGGGCCGTGAAGACGACCTCGCCGCTTCGCGCCGCAAGCTCCTTGCCGGCTTCGGAGGATCCGGCCTGCACGACCACCGGGTGTCCTTGCGGCGGGCGCGAGACATTGAGCGGTCCCTGCACCTTGAAATGCTCGCCGTTGTGGTGCAGTACATGGCGCTTGTCGCGGTCGAAATAGACGCCAGCGGACTTGTCGCGCAGGAAGGCATCGTCTTCCCAGCTATCCCATAGTCCTGTTACGACGTCGACGAACTCCGTGGCGCGCGTGTAGCGGTCGGCGTGCAGAAAGTTGTGGTCGCGGTTGAAATTGCGGGCCTCGTGATCGTTGCCTGTGGTGACCACGTTCCAGCCGGCGCGGCCGCGGGACAGATGATCGAGCGACGCGAACTTGCGCGCGATATGATACGGCTCGTTGAACGAGGTTGACGCCGTGGCCACGAGGCCGATACGCTCGGTGACGACCGATAACGCCGACAGCAAGGTGATCGGCTCGAACTGCGCCTGGTAGTTGTGGGCCACGCGGCTCAGGAACTCGACGTTGTCGCCGCGCGTGCCGACACCATCGGCCAGGAAAATCAGGTCGAACTTTGCGGCTTCCGCGGCCCGCGCAAGGTCGGCATAGAAGCGCAAGTCCGTGCCACCGTCCGCCCGGGCCTGCGGATGACGCCAGGCGGCAATGTGATGGCCGGAGGGGTAAAGAAAGGCCCCGAGGGCAAGTTGTCCGGTGCCTTGTGGCATGGCGGTACGATGGATCGGCGTGATTCAAGCCTCTCAGCGTATCCAACCAGCGCTGCATTGCTAACGATGATTACCGCATGTCGATAACCATCCTGGCCGTCGATCGATATGCGAAACTGCAGTCGGCAACCATTCAACCCAATTCTGTTGACTGAAAATCTCCATGACAAACTGGAACCCGGACGTACCCGATACCGTCTCGCAACTCGATCTCGATCTGCTGCGCCAGTCGATTGCATTGTCGGACGAATCGAAACAACGCGGGCGCCATCCGTTTGCGGCACTCGTCGCCGACGAGGCAGGCAATATCATCGCTGCCGCAGGCAACAACTCGATGCCGCCGGAAGGCGATCCGACCCAGCATGCGGAACTTGTGGCTGCCGCGGCGGCCGCCCGTGCGCTGACGCCGGAACAGTTGGCGCACTGCACGCTGTACACCAGTGCCGAACCATGCTGCATGTGCGCTGGCGCGATCTACTGGACCGGCATCGGGCGCGTGGTCTACGCGCTGTCGGAACATGCGCTACTGGGCCTGACCGGCGATCATCCCGAGAATCCGACCTTCTCGCTACCATGTCGCGAAGTCTTTGCGCGGGGGCAACGCCGCGTGAAGGTGGCCGGTCCGATGCTCGAGGACGAAGCGGCGCGGCCGCATGAAGGGTTCTGGAAGTAAGGTACGGCGCCGCGGCAATCGGCTGCGGCTACCGTCTGCATCATTCCCGCTTCATTCCATCAGCTTCTCCTTGGTGATGGGAAGTTCGCGTATGCGTTTGCCGGTCGCGTGGAACACGGCGTTGGCAACGGCTGCGGCCAAGCCCGTAATGCCGATCTCCCCGATGCCGCGCGCGCCGAACTCGTTGAACCCGAGGTCGGGGTAGTCAAGCAGTATCACGTCGATTTCCGGTTGGTCGGCGTGTACCGGCACCGCGTACTCGGCATAGTTGTTGTTGCCCGGCATGCCATTGCGTTCGTCGTACTCGGCAGCCTCGAACAGGGCCATGCCCACGCCCATCACAATGGCGCCTTCCACCTGGTTGCGTGCCATGACCGGATTGATGACGCGGCCGACATCGATGGCACTGACTACGCGCGAGACGCGCAGGCGCGAGATTCCCGGGTCCCAGCGGACCTCGACGAAATGGGCGCCAAACGACATGTACGACACCTTGTCGAGGTTCGATGCGCCGCCGGTACGCGCAAAGCCTTCGGCGCTGGCAAAGCGCTGGCTGGTGAGGATCGACGCATAGTCGACGGTGCGCTGGCCATCGGTCAGTTGGCCATCCTGCAGTTTCAGTGCCTCGGGTGCGATGCCGGTGAACATCGCGCCGTCCTGCGTTGCGAACGCGCAAAGCTGGGCAATCGCGACACGCGTGGCCTCGGCCACGGCGGGCAGCACGCTGGCGGTGGCCCAGGATCCACCGGCCACCGGCGCAGCGGGGGATGACGAAGCGCCGAGGCGGACGTCGATTCTCTCGAACGGCAATCCTGTCAGATCGCTTACCGTCTGCGCCACGATTGTGTACATGCCAGTGCCGATATCCTGGATGGCGCAAGTCACCGATGCCGTGCCATCGCTGTTCAGGTGCACGCGCGCCTCGGCGGGCGTGCGCCATGCGTCCCAGTTGCATACCGCCATGCCATAGCCGACCACTTCAGTGCCGTCGACCATCGAGCCAGGGCGAGGATCCCGCTTGTCCCAGCCAAAAGCGCGGCCGCCTTGCACGATGGCTTCGCGCAGGTGGTTGCTGGACCACGGCAGGTCCATGCTTTCATCTCGCGTGGAGATATTGGCAAGACGAAACTGCAGCGGGTCCATGCCACAGGCCAGCGCCAGTTCATCGATCGCGGATTCCAGCGCGAACAGGCCCGGTGCCGCCCCCGGAGCCCGCATCGAAGTTGGCGCACCGCGATGCACATTGGTGGTGTGATGGCTGGCCATGACATGGGGGCATGCGTACAGGCTCTTGGTCATGCCGCCGCAGTTTTCGACGTACTGGTCGATAAACGACGTGGTGTTGACGGACTCGTGCCGGATCGATGTGATCCTGCCATCGGCACCGGCGGCCAGGCGCATGCGCTGGCGCGTTTCCGGCCGCTGCCCCGTGGTGGTAAACATTGCCGCGCGCGGCACCACCAGCTTGACCGGACGACCGGTCATCCGCGCGGCGGCGCTGGCCGCCACCGAATGCGGCCACAGGAACAGTTTCGCACCGAAGCCGGAACCGATAAACGGTGCATCGACGGTCACGTTCTCTGGCATCAGGCCGAAGATCTGCGCAATCGTATTGCGATGCACGGTCGCCCCTTGGGTGGCCTCGTACAGATGCAAGGCTTCGTCATCCCACCACGCCAGCGTGGCATGCATTTCCATGGGGTTGTGCACCTCCACGGGCGTACGGTACACCGCATCGACCTTGACCGCTGAATGATCGAAAGCGGACTCCGGCGTGCCGCGCGAATAGGCCTGGCCAGCCTCCTGCAGGCCGTTGGCCTCGATGCCGTGCTCGAGGTCGATGATCGCCTCGCCACTTTCGTACTGCACCTTGATGCGAAAGGCAGCTTCGCGCGCATGCTCGAACGTGTCGGCGACCACCAGCGCCACCATCTGACCGCCATAGTGGATCGTGTCGTCCTCGAACGGCAGCCGGTGTTCGTCGGTGATCGATGCGACCAGGATCGTGTCAAACGATATGGGGCTCTTCGGTGTCCGGTAGAGCCTTGGAAAATTGCCGTGGTGCAGGATTTCCGCTACGCCGGGTACGCGGCGGGCGTCGTCCAGTTCCATGCCGGCGATACGGCCGCTGGCAACGGTGCTGAACACCCCGTAGGCGTGAAGCATGCCGGGCAGTGCACGGTCGGCCGTGTACAGTGCGCCGCCGGTCACCTTGAGCCGGCCGTCGATGCGGCGCGGTGATGCGCCGATAGCAGTGTTGTTCACGCTGATCTCCCTTGCGGCGACGAAGCGCGTGGCGTCACGCGGTCAGGCGTGTCAGGTTGCGGATCACGGCCTGCTGGCCGAGCAGGAGCTTGAAGCCGTTTTGCCCGTAGGAGCGCGCGCCCGACATCGCAGCGGCGGCTGCCTGGCGAATCAGGGCCTCGGATACTGGCTTGCCGCGCATGACGGTCTCGGCCTCCACCGCTCGCCACGGCTTGGTGGTGACACCCCCGAGCGCGATGCGGATGTCGCGGACCGTCCCGCCATCGAGTGCGATCACCACGGCGCTGGACGCCAGCGCGAACTGATACGAGCCGCGGTCACGCAGTTTCAGGTAAGCGGATCTTGCGCCTGGCATAGGGGCATCCAGCGTGATGTGCGTGATGATCTCGCCGGCCTCCAGCGCGTGTTCCTTCCATGGCGTGTCGCCTGGCAACAGGTGGAAGTCCGCGAATGCGATATCGCGCTTGCCCTGCGGGCCCTGGGCGTGAACCGTGGCGCCGATCGCCACCATGGCCACGCACATGTCCGACGGGTGGGCGGCGATGCACTGCGCGCTGCCGCCCAGCACGGCATGCACGTTGCGGTTCAAACCATCGATGGCGGCGCAACCGGACCCCGGCTCGCGCTTGTTGCAAGGCGATATGCCGTCGCGGAAATAGCCACAGCGCGCGCGTTGCATCACGTTTCCGGCGGTTGTCGCCTTGTTCCGCAACTGAGTGCTGGCGCCTGACAGCAGCGCTTCCGACAGTGACGGATAGTGCTTGCGGATATGGTCATGTCGCGCGAGCTCGGTGTTGCTCACCATCGCGCCGATCCGCACCCGGTTGCCATCGAGCATTTCGATCTGATCGAGCCCGAGCTTGTGGATGTCCACCACATGGGCCGGTTGCATGATGTCGAGCTTCATCAAGTCCAGCAAGGTGGTTCCACCGGCCAGGTAGACCGTGCCGCCGCGTGCGTAAAGCGCGATGGCCTGTTCGACATTGTCGGCCCGCGCATAGTCGAAGTTTCTCATCAGGCTTTCCTTCCGATCTTCCCGCGCGCATCCTGGATGGCGGCCACAATGTTCTTGTATGCCCCGCAACGGCAGATGTTTCCGCTCATCGCCTCGCGTACCGCGGCATCGTCGGGTGGAATCCGCTGGTCCTGCAGGATACCCACGGCACTCATCAACTGGCCTGCGGTGCAATAACCGCACTGGTAAGCGTCGTGATCCCAGAAGGCCTGTTGCACGGGGTGCAGGCAGCCATCGGTGCACAGTCCCTCGACCGTGGTGATCTCGTCGCCGTCGTGCATGACGGATAGCGAGAGGCATGCGTTGACCGAGACACCGTTGACCAGCAGCGTGCACGCGCCGCACTGGCCATGGTCGCACCCCTTCTTGGTGCCGGTCAGGTGCAGCTGATCGCGCAGGGTGTCGAGCAGGATCGCATTGGCCGCAACGGTCAGGCGGTGCACGGTGCCGTTGACGTTCAGTGTCAGGGGATAGGCCGGCGATGTATCGCGTCCATCGCGTCCATCGTCAGGCCTGGCATCCGCGCGTTCGTCGGACAGGTTTGCGGGGCTTTCCATTGCGCTTTCTCCTTTCGGGGAGCGGGGCGGTGCGCTCTAACTGTATTCACATCGCCGACTTTTTCAAGGACGCTCGACTGGTCTGAGTAATTGCCTGCGCTGGGCCTGCGTTGGCGCGTAAATGTCTCTACATCTCGGCGTGAGCCGGCGTGGTGCGGCGTGGGGCGGCGTGGTGTGGGCGCCTGAATGAAGGAGCGCACTTCGATTGAGTATTTCTCAACCACATGCCAGAATCCACGCCATGGACCGTCTTCCTCCTCTCAATGCGATCCGGGCCTTCGAAGTGGTGGCGCGCCGGCTGAGCATCACGATTGCCGCCGAAGAGCTGCACGTCACGCCGGGCGCCGTCAGCCGCCAGATCCGCACGCTCGAGGATGCACTGGGTATTGCACTGCTGGTGCGCGGTCACCGGCAGATCGCGTTGACGCGCGCGGGCGAGGAATACTATCGAGCGGTGACCAAATCGATGGATGTCCTGCGCGAAGCCACGGTCCGTCTGACACGGCGCACACGTCGCACGCAATTGAAGGTGCGGGCCTACACGACGTTCGCCATGCGCTGGCTGATTCCGCGGCTATCGAGCTTTCATGCGGCCAATAGCGGCATCGAGGTGCTGCTGACGGCGTCGCTCGACCCGGTTGACTTTCGTCGCGAGGACATCGATGGAGCGATACGTCTTGGTGATGGCAAGTGGAGCGGCGCGAATGCCCACCGGCTGGTATCCAACATCCTGGTGCCGGTGTGCAGTCCGACGGTGGCAAAAAAAGTCCGCAAGCCGGCGGACCTGCAGCGCCAGGTGCTGCTCCACTCGATTGCACGTCCTGACGATTGGGCCTGCTGGCTTGCTGCGGCGAAGGTCGATGGCGAGGTCGATGCGCGCAGCGGCATGACCTATCAGAGTTCGGCGATGGCCTATGCGGCTGCACTCGAAGGGCAGGGATTCGCCATCGCGCAACGCTTTCTGGTGGAAGACGACCTTGGTTCGGGCAAGCTCGTGGCGCCGTTCCGCAAGGCCGTGGATATGGGCGACTTTACCTACTACCTTGTCACACCTGCTGACCGCAGCGAAAGCGCCAGCATGGCGACGTTCCGCAAATGGCTGCTCGCGCAGTTCGAGCAGGACCCGCCTGCCTAGCCCGGGCTAGGGCGTCATGGCTGGCGTGTCCGCGCGAACGTGGCAAGCAATAGCGCCGCGCGCGGCCAGCGTGGCGATCTGCTCCGCGTCGAATCCAAACCTCTGCAGGACCGTGGCGGTATCTTGCCCACAGGCAGGCGCCGGGCGCGCCGGCCGTGCATTGGCGCTGGCACTGCAGATCGGGAAGGCCGGCATGCGGATCGATCCCAGCGTTGGATGCGCGACCTCGTCAATCATCCGGTTAGCCGCTACCTGTGGATGGTCCACCACATCGGCGTAGGTGGCCACCGGCGCGCAGAGGATATCCACAGCCTGCAACGCCGCAAGCCACGCCGCCGTGGTGCGCGTGACAAACCGCCGGGTCAATGCGTCGACCATCGCGGCACGGTTCGCCACGCGCATGGGCGAGGTCGCGAAACGCGCGTCGTCGGTCAGGTCGCCAAGGTCCAGCGTCTCGCAAAGCCGGCGCCAGCGGTCGGGCATGTAGGCGGCCACCATGATCCAGCCATCCGCGGTTCGGAATGCCTGGTTCGGTGCCGAGTAGGGCGCTGCACTGCCCGTGCGTGCCGGCAGTTCGCGGTCGGCCAGGTAGCTGGTCAATGACGACTGCTGGAGCGCCAGCGCGGAGTTGAGCAGGTTCACATCCAGATGGCCGCCTTTGCCGTCGCGCTGGCGTTGCGCCAGTTTGGCGAGGACGCCGACCACTGCCACATAGCCGGTCATCACGTCGACCACCGGCGCCTGAACCTTGCATGGTTCGCTGTCCGCCATGCCGATCAGGCTCATCAGTCCCGCATCGGCCTGCAGGATGCCGTCCACCCCGGCGCGGTCCGCGTAAGGGCCGGTCTGGCCATAGGCGGAGATCGAGCAGTAGATCAGTGCCGGATGCTCGGCGGCCAGTTGCGGATAGCCCAGCCCGAGCCGCTCCATCACGCCGGGACGCATGCTTTCGACCACGATATCCGCGCTGGCGATCAGCCGCCGCGCCACCGCAAGGCCATCGGGCGTCTTGAGATCGAGCGCAATACCATCCTTGTTCCGGTTGAAGGCATGGAACAAGGCGCTTTCCTTGTTAGCCTCGTTGCCACCCTCGTCTCCAATCCATCCCGGCCCGAGTCCGCGTCCGAGTTCACCGGCAGGCGGCTCTACCTTGATCACGCGCGCGCCCATGTCAGCCATCAGCATGGTGGAGATCGGCCCAGCGGCGATCTGCGTGAAGTCGATCACGGTCAGTCCTTCGAGCGCATGACTCAGCATGGCGGTAACTCCTGTGCCCGTTTGAACGTGCCTTGTGCGGTAGCGATGCATCCGTCCGTATCGCTAACGAGTTCGGCCGACGAGAAATAGATATTGCGTCCAGCGTGGGTGACCGTGGCGCTGGCGCGTACGCGCCCGCTGCTCACTTTGCCGAGATAGCTGATCGACAGCATCAACGTGACGGCATGGCCCAAGGCACCATCAGCCTGCTGCAAGCCGGCGTAGCCGCAGGCCGCATCGAGCATCGTGGCACTCACGCCGCCTTGCAGCGTGCGCTGGCGATTCAGATGCCGCGGTTCGATCGCAAGTTCGAGAGTGCAGGTACCAGGCCCGACATCGATAAGCTCAACACCGAGCGATTCGAGCAGGGGGTTGTCGAGAAGGAGCGGGTTCACATGGACACCTTGATATGGTTCTCTGAGATCACGCGCTGCCAGCGTGCGAGCTCGTGGCTGATATAGGCCTTGAGTTCATCGGGCGTGGAGCCCTTGACCTCGAATCCCTGCCGGGTGAACTGGTCGGACAGGTCTGGTGATTTCAGCGCGGCCAGCAAGGCACTGTTGAGCTTGTCCACCACGGCGCGCGGCGTCTTGGCCGGGGCCAGCATGCTGTACCAGAGTTCGACGTCGTATCCCTTGAGTCCGGCTTCCGCAAAGGTGGGAAGGTCTGGCATCAACGGCGTCCGGCGTTGACCGGCGATGCCAAGTGCACGGAGCTTGCCAGCCTTTACATACTGGATGGCCGATGCGAAGGTCGCAAAGGAGACCTGTACCTGGTTGCCCATCAGATCGGAGATCGATGGCCCCGTGCCACGGTATGGCACATGCAGCAGGTCGGTCTTGTTGAGTTTGGCAAACACCTCGCCAGCCAGGTGTTGCGGCGTGCCGGGGCCAGGACTGCTGTAGCTGACCTTGCCCGGATTGGCGCGGGTGAAATCGACGAATTCCTTCAGCGTCTTGTACGGCTGCGTGGTGTTCGATACCAGCATCAGCGGTACCGAGCCGATGCGGCCGACCGGTTCGAAGTCCCGCTCGATATTGAATGGCACCTTCATGTCGAGGTACGGATTCATCGTGACCTGGCTCGACGCAATCACGAGCGTGTAGCCATCGGGCGCGGCATGCGCGACGTAGTCCGCCCCGAGGTTGCCACCGGCACCGGGCTTGTTCTCGATGATCACCGGTTGCCCGAGTTGCTGGCTCATCTTCGGTGCGATCAGCCGGGCCAGGATGTCATTGCCGCCGCCTGGCGCAAACGGCACCACGAGCGTGATTGGCTTGGACGGGAACGGTGCCTGCGCCGCGGCCGGAGCGGCAGCACTGGCGGCGTAGGCCGCGATGCCGACGAGGCCGGCGAGGCGCAGTACATGTCGTAGTCTGCGGGTTGCGGATCGGATGTTCATATTGGTCTCCTGTCTTGTTGGAATCGGTAATGGTGGGTAACCGCGCGCAGTGTCTAGCGGCCGGTGAACCGCGGTTGACGCTTTTCGGCGAATGCCTTGCGTCCTTCGATGCGGTCCGCGGTGTCGCGCAGCGCGCCCCAGTAGAGCTCGGTCAGGTCCTGCGCATCGGCCTCGCCCAGATGTGCGGTCTGGCGTGCGAGCTTCTTCACGGCCTGCACGGCCAGTGGCGCGTTGCCTGCCACCTTGTGTGCCAGTGCGAGTGCGCGATCGATCAGGTGCTCCGACGCAACGACTTCGGAAACCAGCCCGATACGCGCGGCCTCGGCTGCGTCGATACGCTCACCGGTCAGGACCATCTGCATCGCATGTGCCGAGGGCACGGCCTTGAGCAGCCGATGCAGTCCCGAGACCGCGGGAATCGAGCCCACACGCGCCTCGGGCAGCCCAAAGCTGGCCTGCGTGGCGGCCACCCGTATATCGCACTGGAGCGCGATCTCGAGGCCTGCGCCAAGGCAGTGCCCGTTGATTGCCGCAATCGTCGGCTTCCAGCATTGCAGGCCGCCCAGGTCCATCAGCCGGATATACAGGCCGAGTTCGGCTGCGGGATCGGGAGCCTGGAACAACGCCTCGGCGTAACTGGCCGGCGATGACTGGGTACCCTTGAGATCGGCGCCCGCGCAGAACGCCCGCGTGCCGGCGCCGGTGAGAACGGCGACATGGACGTCGGGGCGGTCGCGGACTTCGCAAAGGTGCTGGCGTAATGCACGCAACGTGGTGAGGTCCAGCGCGTTCAGCGCGTCGGGCCGGTCGATGGTCAACACGGCCACTGCGCCATCGAGGTTCATATGTACGGTCATCGCGGCTCCTTACACACTTGGCGACGACAGGCTGCGCCCGCCGCAGACATAAAGGGTCTGGCCGGTTACGTACGATGCCGCCGGGTCGACGAAGAAGCTGACCGCATTGGCGATGTCTTCCGCGCTGCCAATGCGCTGCACCGGCACCGACTTTTGCAGCCGCGTTTGCACGTCTGGCGCAAAGGTCCGGAACAGCGGCGTGTCGACGATGCCCGGTGCAATGGCGTTGACCGTAATGCCCTTTGCCGCGAATTCAATCGCCAGCGACCGGGTCAGGCTGACCACGCCGCCCTTGGCCGCGGAGTAGTTGGCCTGGCCGAAGCCGCCGAGCCAGGCACGCGATGAGATATTGACGATGCGCCCGTGGCCGCGCTCGACCATGCCGGGCAGCGCGGCGCGGCAGCACAGGAACTGGGCGCGCAGATTGGTATCGACCACTACATCCCAATCCTCGTCGCGCATCTTGAGAAAGCGCATGTCGCGCACCACGCCAGCATTGTTCACAAGGCAATCGACGGGTCCCAGCGTGGCGGTCACGTGCTCGAACGCCTGGTTGACCGCTGCGGAATCGGTCAGGTCGACCGTAACGCCCATGGCCCGATGGCCGTCGTGTATCAGGCCGGCCACCGCATCTGACAGCGCCGCGGCATCGCGATCGAGCAACGCTACGGCCATGCCCGACGCAGCCAGACGCGTGGCGATGCCCAGGCCGATGCCGCGCGCCGCGCCGGTGATGACGGCAACCTGCCGGGAGTCGGTGGAAGATGTGGAAGACGTGCTCATGTCAGGCTCCGAGGATATGTACCGACGACGCGGCATGGTCAACGCCGGCGATGCCGCCGCCCGTGCATTGCGTGAGGCCGATACGGGCATTGGCTACCTGGCGGCCGTCGGCCCGGTCCTGCAGGTGCCACATGACTTCCACCATCTGTGCGATCCCCGTGGCGCCAAGCGGATGTCCTTTTGCCAGCAGACCGCCGCTCGGATTTACCGGGACGCGGCCGCCGAGTCGCGTGGCGCCTGAACGCAGCAGCGGCACGGCATCGCCCGGTTTGGCCAGGCCCAGCGCTTCGTAATAGAGCAGTTCGGCGATCGTGAACGCGTCGTGCAGTTCCACCACGTTGACATCGTCCGGTCCAAGGCCGGCCTGCTCGTAGGCCTGTCGTGCGGCGCGGGCGGTGATTTCAGCGTCGAGGATGTCGTCATCGGCCTGTTCGCGCATGCCCGACACCACGACCGAGGAAAGTACCTTGACTGGCCTGGTCTGGCTTGGGCGTCGCGTGGTCATGACCACGGCAGCGGCGCCATCTACCTGTGACGGGCAGCACTGCAGCAGCGTCAGCGGATCGGCGATCATGCGCGAGGCCAATACTTCCTCGAGCGTGGTCTCGCTGCGTTGCTGCGCGAACGGATTCAGCGAGCCATGATGGCGGTTCTTGACGGCCACCGTGGCAAGGTCTGCGGCCGAGGCATCGCGTTCATGCAGGAAGCGGGTGCCGCGCATGGCATAGACCGCCGGAAGGACCATGCCTGCCGTTGCGTAAAGATCGGTCTTGGCGTCATTGCGCTGCATCGGGATGGTGCCTCCGCCCAGCGCTGTCAATTGCTCTATGCCGAAGACAAGCACGGTGGAGTACTGCTGCGCCAGCAACGCGTGGCGGGCAAGGTGCACGCCGGTGGCGCCACTGGCGCAAGCGTTCTCGACGTTATAGACCGGTATGCCACGCAGTCCCAGGTCACGCACGATCAACTGGCCAAGAATCATGCCGCCGAGCACATTGGCGCAGTACACCGCTTCGATGTCATCGAGCGCAATACCGGCGTCGTCGACGGCCTTGAGGATGGCCTGTTGCGCCAGTTCCGGCGCCAGTACGCCGGTGTGCCGGCCAAAGGTCGTCATGGCGCCGCCGGAAATGTAGATGTCTTGCATGATTTCGCTCAGTCCTGGATTGCCTGGAAAACGTAGCCGTAGGTGTCATCGGCCTGCGGTGCATAGCGGTCGCCGATTGCCGGGCGCGCCTTGCCCTGCAGGCGGCCGAAGATGCGCAGCGGGCCGTCGAAGTCGACGTAGCCCAGCGCGTAGGGCGGCAAGCCCGTTTTAGGCGCGGGATGAATCACGGTGAAGCTGTAGACCGTGCCGATGCCGGTCACCGGCACCGTGGCATGGTCCGGGGCGAGCGGTGAATGCGCGGGCAGGGCAGGGAACAGCCATTCGCCGGTGGTGTGGTGGCGCGATGCCAGCAGCCTGGGCTGGGCATCCGAACTCCATAGGGAAGGGGTGGCTGGGATGGTTGAGGCGGTGGTTGGCAAGAGAGTCTCCTTTGTCGATGCGATGCGCGTTGCCGTGCGTTGACTGGATAGTCGTATCTGGATGGCGTGGCGACAAACGAGTTTTCTGACTGCTTTGCTTGCGTTTTTCTCAAGCGAAAAGCCGCATCGAGGTCATTGGCATCGGACTCAGGAACGTCCTATCACTAGTGGCATAGGATCGATCGCGACGAAGATGACGTTTTTTTCTTGTTTGTCAGATTCGTCCCGATCGCATCGACCATGCGGAGGCCGGGATATGCGAATCGGAATGCTTGCCGGGTTGGCGTGCGCGCACGCGCTGGTCTTTTTCGATGGCGGCGTCATGGCCCAGACCGAAGCGGGCATGCCAAAGTCGTCGGCGCCCGCGCGACAGCTGATTGCCATTCAATGTGCCGAGGTGCTTGAGAAAACCGACTGGTTCACCAGCGAGAAGGATGTTGCGCCGTCGAGGCACTGCGGCGGACCGGTGGCCAAATCGATGGACAAGCCGGATCCGGCCGGCACGCTGGTCGGGGCCGGCGATGTTCGCGTGGCGGTCGACACGGCGTCGCTGCTGGCTGCAGCAGCGGATGCGAGCGCGGTTCCGGATCAGGTCCGGCTATTCCTGAACGGCATCGACATGGGGCGCAACGGCAGGCTGATTGCGCGTGAAGATGATGGCAATTTTTCGACACTGCGCTTTCATGTCGATGCAGGCAAGGATAGTCAGAAGCTGTGGGCGATGCTCTACCGCACGGTTGGCCTGACCAGCCAGGACGGGCTCAGCGTGGGCCTGGGGTGGGATGGCGGCACCGCCTCGCTTGCCTATACCGCGACGCAGGGCAATCTGCGCGTTGCGGTGACGCACGCCGCCATGCCATGGATTGCGCTGGCCGTGGTGGTAGCCCTGCTGCTGGTGTTCGTACGGCGCGGCGCCGCCAGCGATGTCTTTCGCGATGCGCCGACGCCGGCCTGGTGGCGCACGGCCATGGTGTTGAGGCGGCAGGTGAGGGCCGAGATGCGGCGCGGTCGCGATGAGCCTGATAGCGATGGTGGCGCCGCCAACTGGACCTCGGCCGCATTGTCGGTGCTTGCCGCGCAGAACGCTGGATTTGTAGCCGATGATCCGGCTGCCTGCGCGCGCGCGGCGCATGCGGCAAATGCTGCATTGTCCGGAAGGCTGCCCGACCCGCGCGACGAATCGATGACGATTGCCGGTCTGGTGCTGCGCCAGCAGGAATGGATGCCCGTGCGTGCCACGTTCAGCCTGACCCGCGTGCAGTTGGCACTCTGGTTCGCGTTCGCGGTCTGCGCGGGTGTTTTCCTGTGGGTCATCTATGGTGACCTGCCGCCCATCGACGGTTCCGTGCTGGTACTGCTCGGCATCAGCGTGGGCACGACCGGGGCCTCATTCGCGGTGGACCAGAATTTCGGCGGCCACCCGTTCGAGCCATCGGGTGGCTTCCTGCATGACCTCGTCACCGGGTTTGCCGACGACAAGCAGCAGATCCACCGGCTGCAGGCCGTGATCGTGAACCTGATGCTGCTGGTGGTGGGCATCGTGCATGTGGCGCAGAACCTGACCTACCCAACGTTCGAATCGACCTGGCTGGTGTTCCTCGGGGTCAGCGGTGGCACCATGGTGCTCGGCAAGCAGTATGTCGAAAAGTGATTGACAAAAAGTAAGTAACAGTCATATTTAGTGCGCTAAGGGCCTCATTTCACTACTGGAAGCAGGGTCCTTCCGAGCTTCCGGCCATTTTTGTGGCATGGTTACGGATTCCGTCCAATTTCCGGGTGTTTTACCCCCCCGGCGTGTTCTCCCGTGAGCAATCTCAACCAACAATCCGTTCTTTCCGTCCACCACTGGACCGATACGCTGTTCAGCTTCACCACCACGCGCGATCCCGGCTTCCGTTTCGAAAACGGCCAGTTCGCCATGGTTGGCCTGGAAGTGTCAGGTAAGCCGCTTTTGCGTGCCTATAGCATTGCAAGCGCCAATTACGAGGAAACGCTGGAGTTCTTCAGCATCAAGGTGCCGGACGGCCCGTTGACCTCGCGCCTGCAGCATCTGCAGCAAGGCGATTCGATTTTCGTTGGCAAGAAGGCCACCGGCACGCTGCTGGCAGACAACCTGCTGCCGGGCAAGACGCTCTGGCTGCTGGCCACTGGCACCGGGCTGGCGCCGTTCCTGTCGATCATTCGTGATCCCGATATCTATGAGCGGTACGACAAGATCGTGCTGACGCATACCTGCCGCTTCGTTGAAGAGCTGGCCTATCGCGAACTGATCCAGGAGCATTTGCCCAAGCATGAGTACCTGGGCGAACTGGTCAGCGAAAAGCTGGCCTATTTCCCGACCGTGACGCGCGAGGAATTCGAGAACCGTGGCCGTATCACGGACATGATCGAATCGGGCGAACTGTTCGATCGCCTGGGCGTGCCCGGGTTCTCGACCGAGAACGACCGCGTCATGCTCTGCGGCAGCCCCGACATGCTCAAGGAAGTTCGCACGCTGCTCGAAGCGCGTGGCTTTGTCGAAGGCAACATGAGCCATCCGGGCCATTTCGTGCTGGAAAAGGCGTTCGTCGGCTAAGCTGGTCGGCACTGACGCCTGCCCATCGCTGCATGGGCATCGAACCCCGCAAGACCCACGTCTTGCGGGGTTTTTGTTTTTGATGCCCTCGATATGCTGCCCTCTCCCCCGCACCTCTCCCGCCGTGCGGGAGTAGGGGAGACCACCACGGGCGTAACCAGCGCTTGCGGTGCTCCGCCCATGCTCCATTGGCCTTTTGGCCAATGGAGCATGGAACAGCCCGGCGCTAGAGTGCTTCGATTGGACGGCACATGCCGTACAGGAGAAAAGCAGATGACGATGACCGAGTCCCCGCGTCTCGCCGTTTTCGCATGTCTTGCGTCGATGTTGCTGGCCGGCTGCAACACGGCGCCGATTCCTCCTGGCAAGACGGTGCCGATCCAGGCTGCGCTCGACGCCATCGTCAGCGACGTGTGTGCATTCCAGCAGAAGTTCGCACAGACCCCGCAGGGCCAGCGTACCGGGGTGGAGTCTTATACGGTGGAGCTCGTGCTAAGTATCGATGCGGCCAAGGCAGCGCCGGTGTCGGTGGCGCCCGATATCGCATTCATGCCCACAGTGACCTATGGCAACACGCTCATGATGGCCAAGGACAGCCGGCTGATGGTCACCTTCAGGAATACCGGGCAGCCCGGCGGCCAGGGCGACTGCCCGATCCAGCCAGCGCCACAAGCTCCGCCGCCACCGGCTCAATAGGCCGCTCAGTATAGGCCGGCTCAGTACGCCGGCACGCCGGCCGAGGCCAGCCGCCACTGGCCCTGGTGCACCGACACGGTAGTCAGCGTGAGCGGCGCGATATCCAGTTGCCGGTACGCCTGTTCGGGCGCCTGCAACAGCTGGACGACAAAGGCCTTGATCACACTGGCATGGGTCATGACCAGCGTGTGTCCCGGTCCCCACGGATAGTCGGCGGCCCAATGTGCCACGCGTGCCAGTAGCACGCGCAGCGATTCGCCGCCGTGCGCGGCAGCCGATGGATCGGATAACCATGCCGCAAGCGCGTCGGGCTCTGCCTCGCCAACCTCCTTGAGCGACAGTCCGGCCCAGCGGCCATAGTCCATCTCGCGCAGCGCAGCTTCGGCATGTGCCTCGAACCCCAGCGCACCTACCGCATCGCGCGCGCATCGCATCGGACTGCACAGGACCCGATCCGGCGCTTCAAATGAAAATGCCGCGGATGCGGCAAGGGTGGCGAGTCCGTCGGTTTGCTCGGCATCGAGCGGTTCATCGGCCGGGAAGCGTCCCGCACGCAGGGCGGCGGTGGCGGGCAGGCAAAGCAGTGAGATGCGGATTGTCATGCGGTCGGTCTTCGAGTCGACTAGAATGCACGGATTCCGATGAGAGGAAGCCGGTGGGAATCCGGCACGGTCGCGCCACTGTATCTTGATCCGCAGGTTGTTTCGACAATGCGGATTGACAAGTCAGACCTTCTCACCGAGCCAACATCCGTTACGGGACGCGTCATCCTCAAGGAGAAACAACTTGCACGCAAGCGCTACGTTCACGCCCACCATCGCGCCGAACATCGCACCAATCTCGATCCCGCTGCGCGAACTGCTGCCATGGGCCGTGTTCGGCACGGTACTGATGCTGCTGGCCATCTATTTCGTCGGCGTGGAAGAAGGTGCCATGGCGATCTTCAATACCATGTATGTGCATGAGTTCGTCCACGATGGGCGGCATCTGCTCGGCTTTCCCTGCCACTGAGGAAGCGCGCGCATGGTAAGAAGTCTGCTGGTCCGCGGCATGCTCGCGGGCTTTCTGGCCAGCGTGCTGGCCTTTGGTTTTGCAAAGATGGTTGGCGAGCCCCAGGTAGAGGCTGCGATTGCCGTCGAGGAACAGATGGCCGAGGCGATGGGCGGCAGCCACGCGCATGAGATGCCGGAGCTGGTCAGCCGCGACGTGCAGTCGGGGCTTGGCCTGCTGGTCGGGCTTGGTGTGTTCGGCAGCGCCGTCGGCGGGCTGTTTGCGTTGGGCTTTGCCGCCGTGTACGGCCGCGTTGGCGCCATCGGTGCGCGCGCCACATCGCTGATGCTGGCGTTGCTCGGCTATATCGCCATCGTCCTGGTTCCCTTCCTCAAGTACCCACCCAATCCTCCGGGCGTAGGCGATCCGTCGACGATCGGCATGCGTACCGCACTGTTCTTCACCATGATTGGCCTGTCGCTGGCAGCCATGGTGATTGCGCTCGTGCTGGCCCGCAGGTTCGTGGTTCGTGTCGGCGCGTGGCGCGCATGGCTGGGCGCAGGCGCACTGTTCCTGGTCCTGACGGCACTGGCACAGGTGGTGCTGCCGGAAATCAACGAGATCCCCGGGCATTTCCCGGCGGTGCTGCTGTGGCAGTACCGGGTGGCCGCATTCGGTATCCAGGCCGTGATGTGGGGCGCGCTGGGGCTGCTGTTCGCCAGCCTTGCGCAGCCGTTGCTCGCGCGACGCTAGGTCCGGCGGGCAGGGCGCTCAGCCCGCGCTGTACACCAGGCTGGGTTCGATGTGAACGTAGACATCGCTGGCCTGTGGCACGTCCGGCATCAACAGCCCAAGGTTCATCGTCCGGCCTTGCGTGGCCTGCAGGAAGGTCCATGCCACGGTGCGGTCGCCGGCGCGCAGCGCCACCGACTCTCCCGATGCCACACGCACATGATGGATGCCGGGCGCGATCGTCACCGTGCGCGTCACGGTCTCGCTCGGTGCCGGAGCGCCAAACAGCCTGGCATCGGGGCTCACGGGCGCCGGCGTGCTCCAGGCAAGCGCGGGAGCGAGCAACAAGGCAGGGATCAAGGCGGTAATCGGCAGTGTCTTCGAAGTCATGATTCTTCTTTCGTTATGCGGTATGGACAGGGTAGTCGTCCGTTATCGATTCCAGAAATGACTTGAATTCACAGGGTGCAGTCGATTTTTTCCGCGCCATGTTTGTGATGTCTGCCCTGCGCCACGACCGTGCGCGCAACGGTGTAGTATCCGTGGCCGAACCTGTCTCAAAGTTGGAGAGCAAACATGATCGTATTTGTCACCGGTGCCACCGCGGGATTCGGCGCTGCCATTGCCAGGCGTTTTGCCACGGCCGGCCATCGTGTCATCGCCGCCGGCCGTCGTGAAGACCGGCTGCAGGCCCTGGCCGACGAGCTGGGCCGCGACAAGGTGCTGCCGCTGGTGCTCGACGTACGCGACCGCGACGCCGTGGCCGCCGCCGTGGCGGGCCTGCCGGCCGAATTCGCCGAAGTGGACCTGCTGGTGAACAACGCTGGCCTGGCCCTGGGTCTGGAGGCGGCACAGAATGCCGACCTCGATAACTGGGACGCGATGGTCGATACCAACGTCAAGGGCCTGATGTACATGACGCGAGCGATCTTGCCCGGCATGGTGGCCCGCAACCGCGGCCATGTGATCAATATCGGTTCTACTGCCGGCGCCTATGCGTATCCCGGCGGCAATGCCTATGGCGCCACCAAGGCGTTCGTGCGCCACTTCACGTTGAACCTGCGCGCCGACCTGCTCGGCACGCGCGTACGCGTGACCGACGTGGCCCCGGGTCTGGTGGGCGGCACCGAATTCTCGTCGGTGCGCTTCAATGGCGACCAGGCTCGCGCTGGCAAGGTGTATGAAGGCACCGAAGCGCTCGTGCCTGACGATATTGCCGAGACGGTGTTCTGGGCCGCCACGCTGCCGGCACGCGTCAACATCAACTTTGTCGAGGTGATGCCCGTGACGCAATCGTTTGGCCCGCTGATGATTCATCGCGAGAAGGCCTGAGGCAACAGGCAACACTCCGGCACCAGCAATGCGGAAGGGGTTTGAAAGCCTGGGGAGACGCAGGGCCGACCTGCGTTTTTTTTCGGGTGTGATGGAATAGCTGATCCGCCCCTGCGTATACCCGGTGAGTCTTCACTCATCGGGAGTCCGCATTGTCTGAAACATCTCCACATCAAGGGGCGCGCATCTGCGTGCCATGCCGCCTGGGTGCCATCGGGGCCGTGGTCCTGGTCCTGGCCGGCGGTTTTGCCTACACCGGTGGCTGGATCGCACCGCACCGGCTGTCCACCCAGACCATCATCGACCAGTTCCAGCGCAACGCGGGCCTGCACGAGGGCTATCGGCGCAATCACGCCAAGGGCGTCTGCATCGATGGCTTCTTCGAAAGCAATGGTGCGGCGGCTGCCCTGTCCAGCGCTGCGGTGTTCGCGGCGGGACGCACGCCGGTCACTGGCCGCCTGGCCATCCCGGGTGGCAATCCGCAGGCGCCCGATGGCAGCATACCGATTCGCAGCCTGGCGCTGATGTTCACGCAGGCGGACGGGCAGCAGTGGCGCACCGGCATGAATTCCGTGCCGCTGTTTCCGGTACGTACGCCCGCGCAGTTCTACCAGCAACTGGTGGCGGCGCAGCCTGACCCGGCCACCGGCAAGCCCGATCCCGCCAAAATGAAGGCGTTCGCCGAGGCCAACCCTGAGGTGAAGGGCTTCCAGGACTGGATCAAGTCGCATCCGCCATCGTCGAGCTATGCGAACGGCGCCTACTACAGCGTCAATGCGTTCTATCTGGTAGATGCCAGTGGCAAGCGCCAGGCCGTGCGCTGGTCGATGCAACCCGAGCTTGCATATGCGCCAGTCAGCGATGCCGACAAGGCCCAGCCATCGTGGCTGGCCGCCGATCTCACGCGCAAGCTCGAAGCCGGTCCGTTACGCTGGCACCTGATGCTGACCCTGGCCGCGCCCGGTGATGCCACCGACGATGCCACCCAAGCATGGCCAGATGACCGCAAGCAGGTGGATGCGGGCACGTTGGTAATCGAACATGCCAGTGCGCAGGACGATGGCGCATGCCGCGATGTCAATTTCGATCCGACCGTGTTGCCGGCTGGCATTGCTACCTCCAACGATCCGCTGCTGGCGGCACGTTCGGCCGCCTATGCGGTGTCCTACCAGCGCCGCACACGCGAGGTGGCGCTCGACGCGCAGCACCAGCAGGCACGCTAACAGGAGTCAGGGATGATGGTTTCGCAATCGATTTCGCTTTCACATACCCGCACGCGCTTCAGCGGCCTGCAGAAGCTGCTGCACTGGCTGATGGCCGTATTGATCCTGGCGATGCTGTTCGTTGGTGTCGGGATGGTCTTCACGGTTTCGCAAGCGCACGACACGCTGGTCAACCTGCATCGCCCGCTGGGCATTGCATTGCTGTTGCTTGTGATCGTACGCATCGTGGTGCGCCTGCGGCGCGGCGCCCCGGCATTGCCGGGCAGCATGCCCCCGCTGCAGCGCGCTGTGGCCAAGGGCTCGCATCTGGTGCTGTACGCGCTGATGCTGGCCATGCCCCTGATTGGATGGGGCATGGTGTCGGCCGGCGGTTATCCGGTGACGATGGCCGGCGCGTTCCACCTGCCGCCGATCCTGCCCGCCAATGTGCAACTGTTCGCGCTACTGCGCGCACTGCATACCTGGCTGGCGCTGGCACTGTTCGCCGTGGTGCTGATGCACCTGGCCGCCGCGCTGCTGCATGCGCTGATCCTGCGCGACGGCGTGTTTGCGACCATGGCCCCCGGCGCAGGGCAGCGCCGGTAGGCCGCAGGGGAAGCATAGGCAAACGCAGGCCGGTACGGTCAGGCCGGCACGGGCTCGTCGCTGAACGCGGCGAGCTCGTCGATCAGGCTACGCGCGGCCAGTGCCACCAGCGCGCCGCCTTTTTCCGGCGTGGCCTGGTTCGGATCCGAGCCCAGGCGGCCATCGGGGAAGCGTGCGCGGAAGTCCAGTGCTTCGCGGATCGGACCCGAGGGCGCGATGCGTGGCGCATAGTCGGCGTGCTTGATCGCTTGCGGAAACGCCCACTGCGTGATGGCAATCTCGGACGGCGTGGCGTGCGCGCCATGGCCGGTCGGGAATTGCTCGCGCGCCAGCTCGTTCACGCCAGCCAGGTCCCACCAGTTGCAGAGTTTCAGTGCAAAGCCGGCACGGCGCCCGGCAAAGCTAGATTCGGCATAGATCTCGGAGAACGCGGCCTCGATCGATGCGATGTTGCCGCCATGGCCGTTCAGGAACAGGATCTTTTCAAAGCCGTGGCGCGCCAGCGAATGTACCCAGTCAACCAGCGCCGCGATAAACGTGGAAGGGCGCAGCGAAATGGTGCCTGCGAAAGCCAGGTGATGCTGGGCCATGCCGATATTGAAGGTCGGCGCCACCAGGATATCGGCGTTTTCTTCCGCTTCGCGGCAGATGATCTCGGGGCACAGCCAGTCGGTGCCAAGCAAGCCCGTGGGGCCATGCTGCTCGTTGGAGCCGATCGGGATGACGATGGTCCGGCTACGCTTCAGGTATTGCTCGACTTCAGACCAGGTGGACAGGTGCAGCAACATGGTTCACTCCTTGTGGGGGGATGTTCGGGGATTCAGCGGCGCACGGGCAGCTTGTTGGCGAGGATGATCAAGGCGGCCGTCAATGGCATCGCGGCCATGATCAGCACGCCGGGATGCAGGCTACCGGTCGCGGTCTTGGCCCAGCCGATGATGGCGGGGCCCCAGAAGCCGCCGGACAGCCCGACGGTGTTGATCAAGGCAATGCCACCGGCCGCTGCAGGGCCCTTGATGTATTCGGACGGCATGGCCCAGAACACGGTGTAGGTCATCCATAGCGACGTGGTGCCCAGTGTCAGCAGCGCCAGCGTCAGCACGAGATTGCCGTCGGCCAGCGTCGAACCCGCCAGCAAAGCGGCACCGGCCAGCGCGGGAATCGCGGCGTGATAGCGGCGCTCGCGCTTGCGGTCGGAGCGGCGTCCCATATAGACCATGCCGATGGCACCGCCCACGTAGGGCAGGGCCGAGTACCAGCCAAGCTGCACGGTATCGGCCACGCCCTGCGCCTTGATCAGCGTCGGCAGCCAGAAGCTCAGTGCATAGATGGCGGCGATCACGCAGAAGTAGGCGAAGGCCAGCACGTAGACCTTGGGGTCGCGTGCCACGGCGCCGAACGAGTGCTTGTGCGCTGCCGGTACGGCCAGTTCCTGTTCGAGCAGGCGCTTCTCGTCGGCGGTGAGCCATTTCGCATCGGCGGGGCGGTCCGGCACCATTTTCAATGCCAGTATGCCGAGCACCAGGCATGGCAAGCCCTCGACCAGGAACATCCATTGCCAGCCGGCCAGGCCGCCATGCCCGGCCAGCGCGGTCATCAGCCACGCCGACGCGGGGCCGCCAACGATGCCACCGATCGGGCCCGCCAGGAACACGATGGCAATGGCGCGCGCCATGCGCTGCGGCCCATACCAGCACGACAGGTAATAGATCATGCCCGGGGCAAAGCCTGCCTCGAATACGCCCAGCATGAAGCGCATCGCGTAGAACGTGGGCACATCGCGCACGAACAGCATGCTGGCCGATGTAATGCCCCACAGCACCAGGATGCGGCTGAAGGTCTTGCGTGCCCCTACGCGTGGCAGCATCAGGTTGCTCGGGATCTCGAACAACACGTAGCCAATGAAGAAGATGCCGGCACCCACGCCGTAGGCCGCATCGGAGAAACCGAGGTCGCCCTGCATCTGCAGCTTGGCAAAGCCGATATTGACGCGGTCCAGGTAGGCAAACAGGTAGCAGACCAGCAGGAACGGCAGCAGCCGCAGGTTGATCTTGTTGTAGAGCGCCGCGGTGTCGTCGACGGTGCTGGTATTCGACATCACTAACATTGCCAGTCTCCAGAGCGTTGTGATGGTTGGGGGATTGGCTTTGATAGTGGCAGCGCCGTAGACTTGCACCAACAGCAACAAAGTCCACACTTCGTTCTTTCCAGGGCAACACAGCGCGCTGGTTGCTTGAATAAGTGCTTATTAAGACATATAAAGGTGCCAGGAACGCCATGCGCGAGATCAATCAGCAACGTTTGCGTTACTTCCGCGAGGTGCTGGCCCACGGCACGATTCGCGGTGCGGCGGAAAGCCTCAATACCTCGCCGTCGGTGATCACGCGGCAGATCCGCCTGCTGGAAGACGAACTGGGCACCACGCTGTTCGAGCGCCAGGCGCGCGGCGTCAGGCCCACCGAGGCTGCCGCGCATTTGCTGGAGTTCTGGCGCGGCTACCGTTCGCACCAGGAAAAGCTCGAAGACCAGCTGCATGCGCTTCAGGGCCTGCAGCAGGGCATGGTCCAGATCGTGTTGAGCGAGGGGTATGTCGACGCGCTGGTCAACGAGGTCATCGCGCCGTTCTGCGCGCAATATCCGATGGTGGATATCCGCATGGAGATCCTGCCGGTCGACGACGTGCTCAACGAGGTGGCGGAAAGCCGGGCCCATATTGGCCTGGCCTACAACCCGCCATTGCATCCACGCGTCGAGTACCGGGCCAGCGCGGCGCAGCCGATTGTCCTGCTGACTCGCCACGACCATCCGCTGGCGCTGCGCGGGGAGCCGGTCACGATCCACGAGGTAATGGCTTATCCGCTGGCGCTGATGCCGGAGTCGTACGGCATAGGCCATGCGGCAAAGATGCTCGAGTTTGCCGAGAACATCCGCATCCGGCCTACCCTGGTCACCAACTCGCTGTCGGCGCTCAAGCAGTTCGTGGCCTACGATAACTTCGTGACGCTGATTGGCCAGTTCGCGGCCTATCGCGAAGTGGCCGCCGGCAGCCTGGCCACGGTACCGATCGACCATGCGCTGTTCCGGGGTACGCAAGCCAGGCTGCTGGTAAAAGCGGGGCGGCCGTTGCCGGCGGCGGTGCTCGAAGTACTGGAGTTCATCACGCATCGGATGTCGATTTTTGCTGCGCCCGGGGTCGAAGGCTGAGGCGCTTTGATGCGATGTTGGCCGTGCCACGTATCCCGCGTGTGTGACGGCAGGCGGCTTTTGTATCGGCGTGTAGCCGGGCGCACGGATTTGGGGCCGGCAATGCCCCGCAAGACCCGGCGTGCCGCTACACTACCGGCGGGCACCAGCCCGTCCGGCCGGGAGGATGCATGTTCCAAGACATGTTTCGCATCGAGAATGGACCCAATGGCGAGCATCACCTGTTCGTCCATACCGACAGCCTGCTGGTGGCTATCGTGCTGGTGGCCGCGCTGCTGCTTGCCATCGTGCTGGCCAGTGTGGTCTGCTACTACATCACGCGCACCATCATGCTGTGGGTGGTCGGGCGCCTGGCACGCGGCCAGCATCGCAAGTGGCTGCGCGCGGCCGAACGGCGCGGCGTATTCCATCGGCTGGCGCCGATCGTGCCCGCGCTGATCGTCTACCTGTCGGCGCCGCTGCTCACGGGCATCACGTTCCCGGTGATCTCGATGCTGGGTACGCCGGTGGCCGTGGTAGCTGCATGCTTCATGGTGTTCACTGCGCTACGGGCCGGCTTTGCGTTCCTGGCCAGCATCGAGGACCGCTACAGCCACTATCCCAACGCCGGCGAACGACCCATCAAGAGCTTTCTGCAGGTGGCCACGATCATCCTGTACCTGATTGCTTTCATCGCCATGGTCTCGCTGCTGCTTGACCGCTCGCCAACGTACTTCCTGACCGGCGTCAGCGCGATGACCGCGCTGCTGATCATCGTCTTCCGCGATTCGCTGCTGGGCTTCGTGGCCAGCATCCAGCTTGCGTCGTACGACATGCTGCGCATCGGCGACTGGATCGAGGTGCCCGGCTATGTGGCAGATGGCGTGGTGACCGACATCGCACTGAACACCATCAAGGTGCGCAACTTCGACAATACGATCGTGACGCTGCCCAGCTACGTGCTGCTGACCAACGGCGTCAAGAACTGGCGCGGCATGGTGGAATCGGGCGGCCGGCGCGTGCAGCACAGCATCCCGCTCGATGCGGATAGTGTGCGGTTCTGTGACGAGGCGCTGCTTGGCGAACTCAATGCCTGCCGCGAACTGAAGGCACCGGTCAGCGCCAAGGCTGGTGAGCAGAGTCTGACCAACCTTGGCATGCTGCGCCGCTACATGATCGGCTATTTCCGTCAGCATCCGGCGATCCGGCAGGACTTGCCGCTGGTGGTGCGCCACGTGCAGTCGACCAGCCAGGGACTGCCGCTCGAAATCTTCCTGTACGTCAACGACACGCGCTGGGAAGTCTACGAACAGATCCAGTCAGACCTGTTCGACCATGTGTACGGCGTGCTGCCGGTATTCGGGTTGCGGGTCTGGCAGAAGCGGTAGGGGGTGGCGGGACCGCCTGGGCGGGCTTGATGTGCAATCGAGCCTGCTGCGACAAATCTCGCATTGCCATATGCGCCCCGTGCGGTTTTGGATAGAACAAACGCGTCGTTCGTGTCTTGGTCCTGCCGCAGTAAGGTGTCGAAAACCGCGCCGTGGCGTTGTTACCCGTCCGGCTTCTGCCGGCGTCACCGCGCCTGCGCCGCGCACCTTCCGACTCTCCATGACCGACCTTTCCGATATCCACGCCGTGGAACCACACGCCACGGCCCGACATGAACCGCGCCTTCCCAATCCGTCCCGCGTGCGCCGTATCCGTACCGATGCGGAAGCCATCGACGCGGCGCGCACGCTAGCCAGCGTTTTTCGACAGGGCGCATCCGCGCGCGACCGCGAACGGCTGCTTCCCTGGGAAGAGCTTGAACTCTGGTCCGAAAGCGGCCTGGGTGGCATCACCGTGCCAAAGGACCATGGCGGCGCCCAAGTCTCATTCGCCACGCTGTCTGAAGTCTTCGAGATTCTCAGCGCAGCCGACGCGTCGCTCGGACAGATTCCGCAGAACCACTTCGGCTTGCTGGGCGTGCTGCGCGAGGCGGGGACCGAAGCACAGCAGCGCCGGTTCCATGCCGAAGTCCTGGCAGGTCACCGGCTTGGCAACGCCGGCCCCGAGCGACGTTCCGCGGGCAGCCGAACCGTGCTCGACGGCAGCACGCGCCTGCAGCGCACGGCCCAGGGCCTGAGGCTCAGCGGCAAGCGATACTATTCGACAGGGGCGCTGTATGCCCACCGTGTTCCCACGCGTGCACTCGACGACGATGACCGGCCCGTCCAGGTTTGGGTCCCGCGCAACGCCGCCGGGTTGACCGTGGTCGACGACTGGTCATCGTTCGGCCAGCGCACGACTGCCAGCGGCACCGTGGTGTTCGATCAGGTTGCCATCTCTCAGGATGACGTGATTCCGCTTTGGCAACTGGCAGACAAGCCGGGGCTTTACGGGCCCAATTCCCAACTGCTCCAGGCAGCCATCGACCTCGGCATTGCCCAGGCAGCATTCGACGATGCGGTGCATTTCGTGCGGGAGTACGCCCGGCCGTGGATGGACGCCGGTATCCAACGCGCAAGCGACGACCCCCACCTGATCGCCGACGTCGGTCGGCTCGCGGTTGAGATCGAAGGCGCCCGCGCCGTGCTGCGCGAAGCCGGCCTGACACTCGACGAGCTTGCGGCGCATCCCGTCACCGAGGCATCGAGCGCTCGCGCATCCGTGGCCGTGGCAGAAGCCAAGGTGTTAACCACTGAGGCTGCGCTGCACGCGAGCGAGAAGCTCTTCGAGTTCGCCGGATCATCGGCAACGCGTGCGAAGCACAACCTCGACCGCCACTGGCGCAATGCACGCACTCACACGCTGCATGATCCCGTGCGCTGGAAGCTCCACCTGATCGGCAACTATCACCTTAACAACGCGCTGCCAAAGCGGCATTCCTGGAACTGACATGTCGTTGCTATTCACTCCGCCGCCGGCCGAAGGCCGCGCGCGTCCTGCGCCTGCGCCCGCGACCACACCGCATGTCATCGCTGACGATGCCGAAGCCATCACCATCGCGCATCGGCTCGCCGCGCAGTTCGCACCCGGCGCCACCAGACGTGACCGCGAGCGACTGCTGCCGTGGGACGAACTGGAGGCCTTCAGTGCCAGCGGCTTGTGGGGTATCACCGTGCCAGGCGAATACGGCGGGGCGGGCGTGTCCAGTGTGACGCTGGCTGAAGTCATCGCCATCATCGCCGCCGCGGACGGCTCCCTAGGACAAATTCCGCAGAATCATTTCTACGCACTGGAAGTGCTTCGCGTTGGCGGCACGCCGGCCCAGCAGGCCTTCTTTTATCAGCGCGCATTGGCGGGCGAACGCTTCGGCAACGCATTGGCCGAGATTGGCCACAAGGACTTCAAGCGCCGCACGCGACTGACGCGTGATGGCGATGGCTTCCGAGTGGATGGCCAGAAGTTCTACTGCACCGGCGCACTGTATGCGCACTGGATTCCAACGCTCGTGGTAAGCCAGGAGGAAGGCCGCGATGTGACGTGGCTCGCTTTCGTCCCGCGCACGGCGCAAGGCGTCAGCATTACCGACGACTGGGATGGCTTCGGCCAGCGCGTGACTGGCAGCGGATCGGTCACGTTCGAGAACGTGCAGATCGAGGCCGATTGGGTGATCCCGTTCCTGGCATCGTTCGAGCGTCCCACGACGATTGGCCCATTCGCACAGCTACTGCACGCCGCCATCGACCTTGGCATCGGACGTGGCGCGTTTGCCGCCACGCTGCCATACGTGCGCGACCAGGCGCGGCCATGGGTCGACGCCGCAGTGGCCAGCGCATCGCAGGATCCGCTGACGATTCATCAAGTCGGCGACACACAGGTCAGACTGCGCGCCGCCGAGGCGTTGGTGCGCCGGGCTGGCCGCGTTACCGACGCTGCACAGCAGGCACCCGACGAGCAGAGCGTCGCGCAGGCTTCGTTGGCGGTTGCCGCTGCGCGCGCAGCAACCACGACGGCATCGCTGCTCGCAGGCACGCGGCTGTTCGAACTCGGCGGCACATCGGCCACGCTCGACAACCAGGGGCTGGATCGGTTCTGGCGCAACGCGCGCACACATACGCTGCACGACCCCGTACGCTGGAAGTACCACGCCCTTGGCAATTTCCACCTCAACGACACATTGCCACCGCGGCATGGAGCCATCTGATGGGCGGTCATTCGCAGCGGCGGCACATCCTGCTCAACGCGTTCAATATGAACTGCGTCGGACATATCAACCACGGCTTGTGGACGCATCCGCGCGACCGATCCGTCGACTACAACACGCTCGACTACTGGATCGACCAGGCGCGCACATTGGAGCGGGGGCTCTTCGATGGTCTCTTTATTGCGGACATCGTCGGGGTGTACGACGTTTATCGCAATAACATCGACGTCGCGCTGCAGGAGTCGGTCCAGCTTCCGGTCAACGACCCGCTGCTCATCGTGCCCGCCATGGCCGCCGCCACGCGGCACCTTGGCTTCGGCGTCACGGTCAACCTGACCTACGAACAGCCCTACCTGCTGGCGCGCCGATTCTCGACGCTGGACCATCTGACGCGCGGCCGCGTGGGTTGGAACATCGTGACCGGATATCTCGACAGCGCGGCCCGCGCGATGGGCCTGGAGGCGCAACTGGCCCATGACGAACGTTACGAACGCGCCGACGAGTACCTGGAAGTGCTCTACAAACTCTGGGAAGGCAGCTGGCAGGACGGTGCGGCTCTGCGCGACAAATCTGCGCGGGTATTCGCCGATCCCGCGAAAGTCCGCAAGGTGAGTCACCACGGCCGCTACTACAAGGTCGATGGCTATCATTTGTCCGAGCCCTCGCCGCAACGCACACCCGTCCTGTTCCAGGCCGGCAGTTCCGGCCGAGGACAACGGTTTGCCGCGCGCCACGCCGAATGCGTGTTCATCTCCCCGCCCAGCAAGGACGCGGCGCGCAAGACAGTCGCGGCACTGCGCGAACAGCTTGCGGCAGCGGGGCGCCGCCCTGAGGACGTCAAGGTGTTCATGGGGGCAGCCGTCGTCACGGGCAGCACCGAGGCCGAGGCCCGTGAGAAACACGCCGAGTATCGCGACTATGCGAGCCGGGAAGCCGGCCTGGCCCACTTCGCCGCCAGCACGGGGGTGGACTTCGGTCGCTATGGATTGGACGATCCCGTCGATTATGGCGGGGGTAACGCGATCGAATCTGCCACAAAGACCGCCGCGCAGCACGGCTGGACGCGCCGCAAGCTGCTCGATCTGTTCGAGCTTGGGGGACGCTATCCGGCGATCGTCGGCGATCCATCCCAGGTGGCCGACACACTCGCGGAATGGATCGACGAGACCGGCATCGACGGCTTCAACCTGAGTCGTACCGTCGTGCCGGAAAGCTACGAAGACTTTGTCGACCTGGTGGTGCCCGCTTTGCAGGATCGCGGCCGCTACAAGACCGAGTATGCCGAAGGATCGCTCCGGCACAAGCTGTTCGCGGAAGGCGACCGGCTACCCCAGCGTCATGCTGCCTCAGCATTCCGCGCACTTTGAACCTCATCACCTGCCATCCACAACACTCATGAAGCGCCTCCTTTCCCATACGGTTGCCACACTGCTCACCTCGCTGACCCTCCTGTCGGCCCAATCGGCCCATGCCGCGCCGTTGCGGATCGGCGTCACACCGGGGGCGCTTGCCGATTCCGTCGAAGTGGCCGCCGCCGAAGCCCGCAAGCAGGGCCTGGACGTGAAGGTGGTGGAGTTCACGGACTGGACGACGCCGAACGTTGCCCTGTCGGCTGGCGATCTCGATCTGAATTACTTCCAGCACCAGGCCTTTCTTGATAATGCGGTCAAGGAGCGCGGCTACAAGTTTCGCAGCGTTGCCACCGGGGTGCTGCCCAATATCGGACTGTATTCCAGCCGCATCAAGCGCTTTGACGACCTGAAGGAAGGCGCCCGCGTTGGCGTGGCCAGCGATCCGGTCAATCAGGGCCGCGGGCTGTTGCTGTTGCAGAAGGCCGGACTGATCAAGTTGCGCGACGGCGTGGGGGCAAAAGGCAGCGTCAACGACATCGTGTCTAATCCAAAGAAGCTCAAGCTGATCGAGGTGGAGGGCCCGCAACTCGTGCGTGCACTTGACGACGTGGACCTGGCCCAGGGCTATCCGGCGCACTTTGTCAACGCCGGCAAGCCGCAGGTTGCCGGTGCCGGACTGCTGTATTCGGGCATCGACGACACCTATTTTGCAATCCGATTCGTCTCGCGCGAAGACAATGCCGCAGACTCCCGCGTGGCACGCTTCGTAAAGATCTACCAGGACTCGCCGGCGGTTCGCAAGCAACTGGCCGAGTCCTACGCCAACAATGACAAGCTCTACAGCCTGCCATGGCTCAAGGCGCAACCGTGACATTCCCGGCCATGACCACGCTCACTGCCTTGTGGCGACGCGGCCCGCTGCCCAACAGGGCCGCCGGCGCCACCGCGCGCGTCGAGACCCGTGCGGCCACCGACCATCGGACGCCATCTGGCGGACACATCCGTTTCGAGAAAGTCTCGAAACGATATGCCAGCAGCGCCGGCGTGGTTCAGGCGCTGACCGACATCGATCTGGACATTCCCGCAGGCAGCATCTTCGGCATCATCGGACGCAGCGGCGCGGGCAAGTCATCGCTACTGCGCACCATCAACGGGCTGGAAGCGCCCACGGACGGACGTGTGCTGGTGGACCACGAGAACGTCGCCACGCTGGACGACGACGGTCGCGTGGCGTTGCGCCGCCGGATCGGCATGATCTTCCAGCACTTCAACCTGCTGTCAGCGAAGACAGTGCGGCAAAACGTGGCGCTTCCCTTGAAGGTTGCCGGTGTCCCGCGCGACATCATCGAACAGCGTGTGGATGAGGTACTGGAGCTGGTGGGCCTGAGCGACCGGAAGCACAGCTACCCGGGGCGGCTCTCTGGAGGCCAGAAGCAGCGCGTGGGCATTGCCAGGGCGCTGGTGCATCGGCCGGAAATTCTACTGTGCGATGAAGCCACGTCGGCGCTGGATCCCGAAACCACGCAGTCGATCCTGCAATTGTTGCGCGACATCAACCAACGGCTGGGCATCACCATCGTACTCATCACGCATGAGATGCGCGTGATACGCGAGATCTGCGACGAGGTCCTGGTGCTGGAACGCGGCGCGATTGCGGAAACCGGTCCCGTGTGGCAGGTTTTCGGACATCCGCGCCATGCGGCCACCCAGGCGCTGCTGGCACCGCTGGTGCCAGGCGTGCCGGACGACATTGCGGCAAGGCTGCTGGATTCGCCGCCTCCAGCGGGCGCCTGCCAGCGCATCCTCGAACTACACCACACAGGCGATGCCGGCCCCCCAGCGCTGGGAGAGCTGACTGCCGTACTCGGGGCCGACGTGCGCCTCCTGCACGCGTACCTGGATCGCATCCAGGGGCACACTCAGGGACGACTGCTACTGTCCGTTCCGAATGCAAACGCCACTTCCCTTCCGCAGACTTTCCGGACACTGGGCTATGTCGCCGATTCTCATTGACCGCCTCTGGCAAGGATTTGTCGATACCCTGACCATGGTTGGCGCTTCGTCGGCCTTTGCCGCGCTGGCTGGTATCCCGCTCGCACTCATACTGGTTGTCTCCGCGCCCGGCGGCGTGCGACCGGCACCGCGACTGCATCGCGTGCTGGGCAGCGTGGTGAACGGCTTTCGCGCGACGCCGTTTATCGTGCTGCTCGTCGCCTTGCTGCCATTCACCAAGCTGGTCGTCGGGGCCACCATCGGCGTTTGGGCCGCCGTGGTGCCGTTGGCGATCAGTGCCACGCCGTTCTTCGCGCGCATCGCCGAAGTCAGCTTGCGCGAAGTCGATGCTGGGCTGGTCGAGGCCGCCCAGGCAATGGGCTGTCGGCGCCGCCACATTCTTCTGCACGTGCTGCTGCCTGAGGCGCTGCCGGGCATCGTCGGCGGCTTTACCATCACCGTGGTTTCGCTGATTGGTGCGTCCGCAATGGCCGGCGCGGTGGGCGCGGGCGGCCTGGGCGATCTGGCCATCCGCTACGGCTATCAACGGTTCGATACCACGGTCATGGTGATCGTTATCGTGATCCTTATTGCGCTCGTAACGGTCGTGCAAACGGTAGGGGACCGAGTGGTACGGCGTCTGCATGATCGCTAGCGTCGAGTTGTGATCTCGTTAGCCGCGAGTTGGCGTTTGATGAGGTGCCGCGCTGGGCCGGTTTGGACCGGTCTGGTCCGGCTGACGACCGAATGAGAACAAATCCCTAGCGGTGCCGCAATGGCGCCACGCCCGGTACATCGCTCGATTCGACCAGGCGGATCATCATCAGCATGAAGAACTGGCGCTCGGCAGGTGTCAGCGCCTCGATCGTGCGGTCATGGGCGCGCACCACCGCCTCCTGCATGCGCTGTACCAGCGCGCGGCCCTTGCGCGCGATGCGTACCAGCTTGACCCGGCCATCGAGTGGCGACTGGCGCCGTTCGATCAGTCCGCGCGTTTCCAGGCGCGGTAGCACTTCGGCCACGCTGGTGCGCTCCAGTCCGATCTCCATCGCCAGCGAGATCTGGTCGAGTTCTCCCTGTTCCAGCAATGCCGACAGCAGGCTGTATTGCACCGGCGTGATATTGAACTCGCTGGTCTCTTCGAGGAACAGGCCGCTGTGGAGCTGGTGCAGACGCCGGATGAGGAAGCCGGGGCGCGCATAAAGAACCGATCGTTGCTGGATGCTGGCGAGTTCCGCTTCAAGCATGGGCAGGCTGTCTTCGCGAATCATGTGGACAGGGCAGGTGGTGCCGTACGTGATGATTTACGAAGTATGCCACGTATATTTTCATGGTGAGAAGCCCCGTGACTGGTAGGCCAAGATGCGGCCTGCATGTATTCCGTGCATGACATGAAACGGGGTATGCCCCATTTCTGCGTATGGCGCCGGGTTAGGTCATCGCGCTGGTGCAGTTGCACCGGTTGCCTGGTCGGTCTTCGGCCTGATTAGGGGGTATGGCCCTTAATTCGCTGCTGATTTTTTCCATGCCAGATCAATGGGTTATAGCAGGAGGGTGGTGCGGGTGATGCGCGTGTGGCACGGCGGTTGCTTTATGAAGCCGCAACCATAACCAGATTTGCGAACACGCCCCCGCTCATGAATGCTCCACCCACCAGGGAATCTCTTGCGCCGCCGGTCCGTGCCCAGGGCATTGGCGAACGCGTGCCGCGCAAGGAAGACCAACGCCTGCTATTGGGGCGCGGTCAGTTTGTTGGCGACATGCGCATGCCCGACATGCTTGAGGTGGCATTCGTGCGCAGCCCAGTGGCCCATGCACGGCTGAATGGCATCCACAAGCCCGACGGTCTTGAGTCCCTGGTGTTCACGATGGCTGACCTGACCGGCGTCAAGCCGATCCTGGCGGCCTCGGGGCTGCCCGGTTTCAAGCGCTCGGTGCAGTTTCCGCTGGCCAGCGACAAGGTGCGCCATGTGGGTGAACTGGTGGCGGCCTGCATCGCACCGACGCGTGCGCGTGCGGAAGACATTGCCGCGCAGGTCGAGGTCGACTACCAGGACCTGCCGGTGGTGGCCAGCATGGAGACCGCGCGTGATCCACACGATGTGGCGGCGCGTGTGCATGACGCATGGGCTGACAATGTCTACGTCGAAACCCATGTCGAGAAGGGTGAGATGCCGGTGGGCAAGTCACTGCGGCGCTATCACCGGCGCCTGCGTACCGCGCGCCAGTGCATGATGCCGATGGAAGGCCGCGCCGTGCTGTGCTGGTGGGACCATCGGCTCGATCAACTGGTCATGTACTCGGCGGCGCAGGTGCCGCACGTCAATCGCACCGGACTGGCGGAATGCCTGGGGCTCGACGAAGGGCAGGTGCGCGTGATCTCGCCCGATGTGGGTGGCGGATTTGGCTACAAGGGCATCCTGTTGCCCGAGGAAATCTGTTGCGCATGGCTGGCGCGGCATCTGAATCGCCCGGTGCGCTGGCTCGAAGACCGTCGCGAGCAGTTGAGCGCCAACGCCAACTGCCGCGAGCATGCCTATGACATCGCCATCGAGGTGGAGCCTGATGGGCGGCTGGTCAGTATCGCTTGCGATGCGATGGTCGATTCCGGCGCCTACTCGCTCTATCCGTTCAGCGCCTGCCTGGAAGGCGCGCAGGTGGCATCGATCCTGCCCGGTCCGTACATGATGGACCACTATGTCTGCCACACACGCTCGATGGCGACAAACAAGCCGGGCATCCTGCCGTATCGCGGCGTGGCGCGTACCGGCGTGTGTTTTGCAATCGAACTGATCCTCGATGCGGCCGCGCGCGACCTCGGCATCGAGCCTCATGCGCTGCGTGCACGCAGCCTGGTGCCAGCCAGTGCCATGCCGTACGTGAACATCACGGGCAAGCTGTTCGATTCGGGCGACTACGCGGCCAGCATGGAGCAGGCCGTGGCGGCGCTGGACTGGGACGCGTGGCGCGCACGGCAACGGACCCACAACGCCGGGGACGCCACGCGGCGTATCGGGCTTGGCCTGTCGGTCTATTGCGAGCAGGGCGCGCACGGTACCTCGGTCTATCACGGCTGGGGTATCCCGATGGTGCCCGGCTTCGAGCAATGCTCGGCACGGTTGACACCCGACGGTGTGCTCGAACTGCGGCTCGGCGTGCATTCGCACGGGCAGGGCATGGAAACGTCGATGGCACAGGTGGCCCACTCGGTGCTGGGCATCGATATCGAACGTGTGCGCGTGGTGCATGGCGATACCGCGGTATCGCCGTACTCGACAGGCACCTGGGGCTCGCGCTGCGCGGTGATGGCTGGCGGTGCGGTCGGCGCGGCGTGCGAGGTACTGGTGCAGCGCGCGATCGCGATTGCCGCCGGTCTGCTTGGCAAGCCTGCCGAAACGCTGCGCCTGGCCGATGGCATCGTGGGCGAGCCCGGCATGGCCGGAGTGACGCTCGCCGAGATTGCCCATGCCTGGTATCGCGCGCCGCAGAAAATTCCGGTGGGCAGCGTCGATCCGGGTGGGCTCGAAGTGGTGACCGGCTACAAGACGCAGCCAGACACCGGCACCTTCAGCTATGCATGCCATGCGTGCGCGGTGGAAGTCGATACCGCCACCGGTCGTGTGACCTTGCTCGATTACGCGATCTGCGAGGACGGTGGCGTGCTGCTGAATCCGCTGATCGTCGACGGTCAGATCATCGGTGGGCTGGCACAAGGCATTGGCACCGCGTTGTACGAGGAAATGCCGTTCGACGCCGAAGGCCAGCCACTGGCCTCGACCATGGCCGACTACCTGTTGCCCGGTGCCGGGGAAATGCCGCCGCTCAAGGTGCTGCATATGGAAACGCCAAGCCCCCACAGCATGTTCGGACAGAAGGGACTGGGCGAGGGCGGCGCCATTGCGCCACCAGCCGCCATCGTCAATGCGATCAACGACGCGCTGTACGCGCTGGGTGCGGAGCTCACCGAATGTCCGGCCAGCCCGGAGCGCGTGCTCGCTGCACTGGCCCGCGCGGGCCATGGAGAACGGGCATGAAGGCCGTTGCGTACCAACTGGAAGCAGTGGCATCGGTCGCCGCGGCGACGCAGCGGCTGGGCGAGGGTGGCTGGGGCAGCAAGCCCGTCGCCGGTGGACAGTCGC
This sequence comes from Cupriavidus sp., assembly GCF_057315035.1. NCBI lineage: Bacteria > Pseudomonadati > Pseudomonadota > Betaproteobacteria > Burkholderiales > Burkholderiaceae > Cupriavidus > Cupriavidus sp. The sequence continues at coordinate 70,154 of NZ_DBHKYV010000015.1, forward strand.
TGGGCGCGATGCTGAACCTGCGGCTGGCCCAGCCCGAAACGCTAATCGATCTCGACCAGATCGAAGCCTTGCGTGCGGTGCACGCCGGACAGGATGCGGTGACATTCGGCGCGATGCTGACACACGCAGCATTCGAGGATGGCAAGGTGCCCGACCCGAGCCGCGGCCTGATGCCGTTCGTGGCGCGTCGTATCGCGTATCGCGCGGTACGTAACCGCGGCACGCTGGGTGGCAGCCTGTGCCACGCCGATCCCGCAGCCGACTGGGTCAGCACCATGCCCTTGCTCGGCGCCACGCTGCGCATCGACGGAGCGGCGGGCAGCCGCGTCGTACCTGCAGCGGACTTCATGGTGGGCGCGTTCGAAACACAACTCGCGGACGGTGAGTTGCTGGCTGCGATCAGCGTGCCGGTGCTGTCGGCCAATGCACGCTGGTCGTACCGCAAGTTCTGCCGCAAGACCGGCGAGTTCGCGCAGGCGCTGGCCTGCGCACTGCACGATCCCGGTCTCGGTATTGAACGGATCGTGCTCGGTGCGCTTGATGGTGCGCCACAGGTATTCGAAGGTGCCGGGCTGCTTGCATCGCTAGGCAGCGGGCCTGCACGCGCAGCGTGGCTGGCTGGCACTGGCATCGCACTGGATGGCGTGCGCATGACGCTGCTGGCAGAAATGCTGCGACTGGTTGTGGAAGACATGGAGACCCCTCGATGAACGCACCTGACCTGCGTTTCCCTGCGGTGCGCGAGGCGCGCATCACGCTGGACGTCAATGGCCGGCAGTACGAGATCACGGTGGAAGACCGGACTCACCTGGCCGATGCGCTGCGTGAGCAATGCGGGCTGACCGCAACCCATATCGGCTGCGAACACGGCGTGTGCGGTGCATGCACGGTCGAGGTCGACGGTGCGCCGCAGCGCTCGTGCCTGCAATCGGCGACGCGCTTCTGCGGCAAGCCGGTGCGCACGCTTGAAGCATTCGACGAAGACCCGGTCATGGCCCAGCTGCGCGCGGCCTTTACGGCTGAACACGCGTTGCAGTGCGGCTATTGCACGCCTGGAATGCTGATGACGGCGCGCGACATCGTACTGCGCCTGCCCGATGCCGATGAGGCGCGAATTCAGGAAGAACTGGCCGGCAACCTGTGCCGTTGCACCGGATACCTCGGCATCGTACGCGCGGTACAGCGCGTGCTGGCGGCCCGTCGGCAAACCATGGAGACCACTGATGGAAATTGAACAGCGCTTCACACTCGATGCCGCGCCCGAGCGCGTGTGGCAGGCCTTCGACGATGTCCGGCTGCTCGTCAATTGCCTGCCGGGTGCATCGATTGCAGCGGATGCCGATGCCGACCTGTCTGCCGGCAATGTGCCACTGCTGTTCAAGGTGAAGCTCGGTCCGATTGCGGCCGCATTCAAGGGGCAGGGGGAGTTGCAGCGCGACCCGGCTGCCCGTACCGGTGCCTTCAGCGGTAGCGCGGTCGATGGCAAGACGCAGAGCCGCGTCAAGGGTGTGGCGCGCTTTGCGCTGCAGCCCGACGACGCCGGCGGCACGGCGGTAACAGTCGCGGTGGACTACACGATTACCGGCGCACTGGCCCAGTTCAGCCGTGAAGGCATCGTGCGCGCACTGGCCGAGCAGCTGACGCGCGATTTCGCGCAAAACCTGCAAGCCGCTTTGCCCCAGGGCGTTGCCGTCGATGCCGTGGGCGAGGTTCCAGTGACTGCCCGGCCGGCTCTCCATTCGCCCAATGCTTCGATCGATCTCTGGAGCGTGCTGAAAGCGTGGCTGCGCCAGTGGTGGACCAGCCGCCGCAAGACGTCCTGATTGCCCCGATTTCCGATTGCCGTTCCCGTCGTTCCAACCTGCCTCAAGACAAAATAGGAGATCCCCATGTGGATCCGCAGCAAGACCCGCGCCCTCGCCACCCTTACCAACTTCACCGCGCTCGGCGCCACGTCCGTCGCACTTGCGTTGGGCAGCGCCGCCGCGCAGGCGCAGGAAACCATCAAGATCGGTGTCTCCGAGCCGCTGACCGGCGCGGTGGCTGCCTCGGGTACCTATGTCACGAACGGCGCGCGCATCGCGGCCGACGTCATCAACCGCAAGGGTGGCGTGCTTGGCAAGAAGCTCGAACTGGTGATCGAGGACAACAAGTCGAACCCGCGTGAAGCCGTGAACTCGGCCGAGAAGCTGATCCTCAAGGACAAGGTGCCAGTGCTGATGGGGGCATGGAGCTCGACCTTCACGCTGGCCGTGATGCCCAAGCTCGTCGAGTACGGCGTGCCGATGGTGGTTGAAACTGCATCGTCGACCAAGATCACCACCTCCGGCAATCCGTGGGTCTTCCGTACCAGCCCGACTTCGGCCATGGAGGCCGCCGCGTTCAGCAAGCATCTGGCATCGTTTTCGCCGGCCATCAAGAAGGTGGACTTCCTGTCGGTCAACAATGACTGGGGCCTGGGAGCCGCCGCGGAATTCCGCAAGGCGCTCGAAGCCAAGGGTATTGCCGTGGGCCGTACCGAGACCATGGCCCCCGATGCCACCGACCTGTCCGCGCAGCTCGCATCGCTCAAGAGCACCGGTGCCGACACGCTGATCGTCACCTCGGGCATCGAGCAACTGACGCTGGCCATCCGCCAGGCCGCCGAGCAACGCCTGCCGCAACGGGTCATCACCACGGGCGGCTCGTTCCCCGAACCGCTGCTGAAGACGCCAGGCCCCAAGGGCTATGCCAGCCAGCACCTGCTGTTCTTCGCACCGTGGGCAGTGGAACGCGCCAGGTATCCCGAAGTGGCGAAGGAGTTTGTCGAAGGCTGGAACGCGCGCAAGCTCGACTTTGCGGGACAGACCGAAGGCTTCCGCGGCTATGACGCAATCCTGACCATTGCCGAGGCGATCCGCGTGGCCGGCAAGGCCGAGCCTGCCGCGATTCGCGATGCGCTGTGGAAAATCAAACTCAAGGGTGTGAACGGCGATATCGCCTTCATCAAGGAAGGCCCGGCCGGCAAGGAAAGCGGACAGGCGGAGCCGAACATCTACGTCGTCGAACTCAAGGATGGCGCGGTCGCGGTCAAGTAAGCGACGGCATCGAAGGAGGAAATCACGTGGATTCGTTCCTGCAGCACGCGCTTAACGGGCTGGTACTGGGGGCGACCTATGCACTGCTGGGGATCGGCTTGACGCTGATCTTCGGCATCATGCGGGTGGTCAACTTCGCGCACGGCGAGCTCTATGCAATGGGGGCCTATATCGCCTACGCGGTGGTATCGGTGCTGGGTCTCAACTTCTTTGGCTCGCTGGTGCTCGCCGCCGTAGGCGGTTTCCTGGCCGGGGCGCTGATCGAGTATGCACTGCTGCGGCGACGCAATCTGGGTGCCATCGACGAGGTCATGCTGATCATGATCGGCGTCATGATCATCCTGCAGAACGGCGAACTGCTGCTGTGGGGCGGTGTGGCCAAGGCCGTGCCGTCGCCGTTCTCGCAGGAGCCGCTGGTGTTCGGCATGGTGTCGGTGTCGCCGATCCGGTTGTTCGTGCTGTGCACGGCGCTGGTGCTGCTGGGCATGTTCTACCTGCTGATCGAACGCACGCGGCTCGGGTTGGCGATGCGCGCCACGTTCCAGGACCGCGACGCGGCCGAGATCGTCGGCGTGAAGGTGCCATACATGTACACGCTCACGTTTGCGCTGGGGTCGGCGCTGGCGGCGGTAGCCGGCGCGCTGCTGGCGCCGGTGTTCGTGGTCAGTCCGACCATGGGTGACCTGGCCAGCCTCAAGGCCTTCGCGATCGTGATCCTCGGTGGGCTGGGCAACCTGCCGGGCGCCGCGCTGGGCGGCTTTACGCTGGGCCTGGTCGAGGAGTTCGGTGCCGGCTATATCTCGACCGCCTATCGCGATGCGATTGGCTTCCTGGTCATCCTGATCGTGATGATCGTGCGCCCCCAGGGCTTGTTCTCGACCAAGGAGCGCGTGGGATGAACCTCTCCAGACTGCCTCTGACTCCCGTCATCTGCGTGCTCGCGCTGGCCGTGCTGCCGCTATGCTGGCCTGACCCTTATCTGCTGTCGGTGGTCACATCGTGCGGCATCTTCATTGTCGCGGCCATCAGCCTGAACCTGCTGCTTGGCTACACCGGACAGCTGAGCCTCGGGCACGTGGCCTTCTTCGGCATTGGTGCCTATACCACCGCGCTGTTGTCGCTGGGCTTCGACGTAACGCTGTTCGGCATGGATACGCCGCTAGTGGTCGCGCCCAAGCCGGTGTGGCTGTGCTTCGTCGCCGGCATTGGTGCCGCCAGCGTGGCGGGATGGCTGGTGGGCAAGCTCGCATTCCGGGTACGTGGGGCGTACTTCGTAATCGTGACCATCAGCTTTGCCCAGGTCATGCGCATGGTGGCGCTGAACTGGGTAGACCTGACCGAAGGGCCGATGGCGCTGAACAATATCCCTTCGCTGACCATGTGGCTGCCTGGCTCCGGCGTGATCGAGCTGACCTCGAAGGCGGCACGCTACTGGCTGGTGCTGGCCGCCGCCGTGGTGGCATGGTGCATCGTGGCCGCCATCGTACGCAGCCGGGTAGGGCGCGCGATGATCGCGCTGCGCGAGAACGAAACGCTGGCGCGCTCGATCGGCATCGAAGTGACACGCTACCTGCGCATTGCCACGCTGGTGTCGGCGGGCATCGCCGGCGCCGCGGGTGGGCTCTACGCGCATACGGTGCAGATCATCGATCCCGACGTGTTCATGTTCATGTTCACGATCACGATGGTGATCATGGTCATCGCCGGCGGCAAGGGTACGCTGGCCGGCCCAGTGGTGGGTGGCCTGATCTTCGGGCTGCTGCCTGAGCTGCTGCGCGGTGTACTGGCGCCCGAGTTGCAATGGATGCTGTATGGCGCGCTGATGATTGCGATCCTGGTATTGCTGCCGCGCGGCATCGTGCCCGCACTGCAGCAGCTGCGCCGCGGCAGGCGCCGTGCTGCCGGCATGGCGCTACCGGTGACGGTGCCGGTCAAGGGAGACAAGGCATGAGCGACGCAGTATTGAGTCTCGGTGGCGTCACCATGGATATCGCCGGCCTCAAGGCGATGGACCAGGTCAGCTTCGATGTCAGGGAAGGGCAGATCGTGAGCCTGATCGGTCCGAACGGGGCGGGGAAGACCACCACGTTCAACGCCATCTCGGGCTATATGCGCCCGACCGCCGGTGAAATCCGTGTGTTCGGGCGCAATGTGGTGGGCATGGCGCCCGAGCAGATTGCACGGTTGGGACTGGTGCGCAGCTTCCAGCGGACCAACGTGTTTCCCGGGTGCACGGTGTTCGACAACGTGCTGACCGCCTTGCATCTGCAAGGCAAGGCGGGGCTCTGGCAAGCATTGACGCGCGGCGTACGGATGCGTCGCGAGGAACAGGCACTGCGCGCGCGGGTCGGCGAACTGCTGGGCTTTGTCGGCCTCGAGCACCGCGCCGATGAGCTGGCTTCGAGCCTGGCCTACGGCGAGCAGCGCCTGCTTGGCGTGGCGATTGCATTGGCCGCGCAGCCACGCGTGCTGCTACTCGACGAGCCGGCCGCGGGCCTCAATCCATCGGAAACCGATGCGTTCAAGGCCATGGTGCGCCGCATTCGCGATGGCGGGGTCACCGTGCTGCTGGTGGAACACGACATGCATATGGTGATGTCGATCTCGGACCATATCGTGGTGCTCAATCATGGCCGGCGGATTGCCACAGGCACGCCGCGCGACATTCAGCAAGACCCGGAAGTCATCCGGGCCTATCTCGGAGCGGGGCTCAAACGTGCTCAAGGTTGATCAGATATCGGTGCGCTACGGCAGCGCGGTCGGCGTCGAACGGATTTCGCTGGAGGTGCGCGAAGGCGAGCTCGTGACGCTGATCGGCGCCAACGGCGCGGGCAAGTCCACCACGCTGCGGGCCATCAGCGGGCTTGAGCCGTTGGTACACGGCAGCATTACCTTTGACGGGCATCCGATCTCGGGCACGTCAGCCGCGGCGGTGATCGAACGCGGCGTATCGCATTGCCCGGAAGGCCGTCGCGTGTTTCCGCAGTTGACGGTGGCCGAGAACCTCGAGATGGGCGCCTACCGACGCATCGACCGCAACCGTGTGCGGCAGGACCGCGAGCGCATGCTGGACCGCTTTCCGCGCCTGCGCGAACGGCTCAAACAGGCCGCGGGCACGTTGTCGGGGGGCGAGCAGCAGATGCTGGCCATTGCGCGCGCGCTGATGTCGCGGCCGCGGCTGGTGATGTTCGACGAACCGTCGCTGGGCCTGGCGCCCAACTTCGTCGAGATGATCTTCGAACTGATTCTCGAAGTACGGCGCGAAGGCACCACCGTGCTGATGGTGGAGCAGAACGCCTATGCCGCGCTGGAAATGTGCGACCGCGCGTATCTGCTTGAGAACGGACGCATCGTCAACCAGGGATCCGCCGCGCAGATGCTGGCCGATCCCAATATTCGCCGCGCCTACCTGGGCGGCTGACCATCGGAATCCCATGACAAAGATACTTCTGAAGGGCGGCAGGGTGATCGATCCTTCCAGCCAGCGCGACGGCGTGTTCGACATACTGGTGCAGGACAACACGATCGCGGCGATTACCGCGCCGGATCAGCAACTACCCGCCAGCGCGTTCGGCGCGGAAGTCATCGACTGCCGTGGCAAGCTGGTGCTGCCGGGCCTGATCGATACCCATGCGCATGTCTATGAGGGCGTGACCGGCCGCTTCGGCCTGAATCCGGACATGTGCGGCGTGCATTCCGGCGTTACCACGCTGGTGGACCAGGGTGGTCCCAGCTGCATCACGCTGCCGGGTTTTAGACGCTATGTGAACGAAGCATCGAAGACGCGCGTGCTGGCCTACCTGTCGGCCTATCTGGTGGGCGGGCTGGAAGGGCATTACTACCCGGAGCTCTATCGTCCGGAATGCCTCGACGTAGCGGCCACGGTCAAGTCGGCGCGCAGCAATGGCGATCTTGTGCGCGGTCTCAAGGCACATGCGGAGATCGGCGGCTTTGCGCGCTGGGGCGTCGACGTGATGCGGTTGGCCACGCAGATCGGCCGTGAAGCTGACCTGCCCGTGTATATCCATTTTGGCCAGCTGTGGCCCAAGCCGGAAAGCGGTGCACGCGCCGTGAACCCCGACTCGATCTTCAACCAGGTGGTGGAGATGCTGAAGCCGGGCGATATCCTGGCCCATCCGTTCAGTCGCCATCCCGGCGGCTTTGTCGAACTCGACGGCAAGCTGCATCCGCTGGTGCCCGAGGCCATTGCGCGTGGACTCAAGGTCGATGTGGGACACGGCTCGCATTTCAGTTACGGCACGGCGCGCATCGTGCTCGATGCGGGCGTGATTCCCGATACGCTGGGCGCCGACATGCACGGCTACAACACCTCGGTGCCGCCGCCGCCGGGCACGCCCGACTTCCATCCGGACGAGGAGGACCATATGTTCAAGGGCAAGACCCGCTTTGGGCTGGTTTCAGCGATGACCAGCATGCTGGCGCTTGGCTTGCCGCTCGATCACGTAGTGGCGATGGTCACGCGCAATGCCGCACGCATGATCGGCATGGAAGGCGAGCTTGGCATCATGAAGGTGGGCGGTGTGGCCGATATCAGCGTGCTCGACGATATGCGAGGCCGCTGGGTCATGCGCGACAACGAAGGCACCGAGGTGGTCACCGACCGCTGGCTGGCACCGGCGTTCTGCCTGCGCGCTGGTACGCGTTTCGATGCGCAGTCGCCGTTGCTGCCGATGGCGCAGGCCGCTTGAGACCGGAGGAGCGTTGTCGATGAGCCATCCGTTTGCCCAACCATTCGAAGGCGCGACATGGCGCGGCGTAGTGCGCCGCGATGCGGCCTTGCCGGCATTGCCCGCGACTGTCCTGCTGCATGCGGGACCACCGATCGCTGGCGAGATGCCGGCACCGGTACGCCACGCCGCCATTCAGGCACTGCTGTTCGAAAGCATGGCCGTCGATAGCGACGATGCTGCGCGCATGCTGACGCATGGCGAGGTCCGTTGGGCGCCCGCGCAGGATCACGGCGTGGCTACGCCGCTGGCACAGGTGGTATCGGCTTCGATGCCGCTGGCCGCGGTGGGGGACGGTGCGTCGGTGGCTTATGCGCCGTTGATCGAAGGCCCGCCACCAGCCTTGCGCTTTGGCACGCTGGACCCGGTCGCGCAGGCGCGGTTGGCGGCGGTCAGCGCATTGGGGCTGGAGCGGCTCGATCCGCTGCTACGCAACCATCCGGTATCGATGATGCCGGTCATCGCGCACGCCCTCGGCGATGGTGACGAGTGCCATGGCCGCACGCTCGCGGCCAATGCCGCGCTGGTGGCAGCATTGCCGATGATGTCGCTCGATGACAAGGCGGTGATACAAAGCAATGCCGGTTTTGTGCTGCCGATCCTGATGGCAACGGCATGCTGGCATCTGCGCAGGCAGCGAGGCGGTATTGCCGCAGTCGGCGGTAATGGGGCCGCATTTGGCGTGCGTATGCATGGTGCGCAGACGTGGGTGACGGTAGCCGCGAAGCCACCGGTGGGACCGCGCTTCCCGGGCAGGGAGGCCAATCGCGCGCTAGGTGCGATTGGCGACAGCGCGGTCATCGATATCTGCGGCCTCGGCGGGCAGGCCTTGACGCAGGCGCCGCAACTGGCGGGGGAATGGCAAAGCTGGCTGCCCGAAGACTGGAGCACGCGACGGTCGGTGCTTGTCGATCCCGTCAGCGGCATCGTCGATGTCGCGCGGGTGCGCCAGGCGGGCCGGGCGCCGCTGATCAACCTTGCGATCCTTGATGAAGCCGGCGATGCCGGGCTGATCGGACGCGGCTTCTACGAGCCGCCGTCCGAACCGTTCGTCAACGCCTGACGCGCAACGTTCAACGCTTCGACTGCCGCGGCTCCAGCGCCGCGCGCACCACGAACGCCATGACCACCGCAAAGACCAGCATGACCGCCAGGAAATACAGTCCGGCGGCCAGGCTGCCGGTGGCGTCCTTGATCAACCCGATACCATACGGGCCGATATAACCGCCCAGGTTGGCCAGCGAATTGATCGTGGCAATGCCAACCGCGGCGCTGGCGCCAGTCAGGAACTGGCCCGGCAAGGCCCACACCACGGCCTGGATCGAGTAGATCGAGAACGCGGTCAGGCAGATGAACAGGAACTGCAGCGCCGGCGACTGGGCCCATGCACTGAGCGCCATCGTGATGGCGGCCGCGCCCGACACCACCACGATATGCCAGTAGCGCTCGCCACGGCGATCGGAATGGCGCGGTACCAGGTACAGGCCAACCATCGCAAACAGATAGGGCACCGCGGACAGGAAGCCTGTGGTCAGGTCGCTGACGCCGAACTGCTTGATGATCGTCGGCAGCCACAACGAAAGTCCGTAGATGCTTAGCGGGAACGGCAGGAACAGCAGCGACAGCAGCAGTACGCGGCGGTCCTTCAAGGCCTTGAGCGGGTTACCGTGCGACTTCAGCGCAAACGTGGCCTGATCCGCCGCGAGCTCGCGCTCGATCCATGCGCGGTCCTGGGCGTTCAGCCAGTGGGCACTGGCCGGCGACTCGGGCAGCAGTCGCAGCGTCGGCACGCAGAGCAGGATCGCGGGCAGGCCGCTCAGCACGAACAGCGTTTGCCAGTTCGACAGCCCGAACATGCCGCCGGTCGACAGCACCACCCCCGCCAGCGGGCCGGTCACGATCAGTGCGATCGGTTGCGCCAGTACCAGCAGGCCGATGATGCGTGCGCGATGCCGCATCGGAAACCACTTGGTCAGGAAGTAGAGAATGCCTGGATAAAGTCCCGCTTCGGCGGCGCCCAGCAGGAAGCGCAGCGCATAGAAGCTGTAGGGGCCCTGGATCAGGGCCATCATCACCGTGATCGCCCCCCAGGTCAGCAGGATCCGCGCAAACCAGCGGCGCGCGCCAAAGCGCTCGAGCGCCAGGTTGCTGGGCACCTCGCAAAGGAAGTAGCCAATGAAGAACAATCCCGCGCCAAGACCGTAGGCGGCATCGCTGATGCCGGTCGCTGCGTTCATATGCAGCTTGGCAAAGCCGACCACCGAGCGGTCGATGTAGGCCACGACGTAGATCAGCGCCAGGAACGGAATCAGCTTGCGTACCAGCATGCCGATAATGCGCTGTTCCTCGTCGACGTGGGTTGCTTCTCGCGGTAGCGCGGCGCTGCGATCCGCCGCCGCGGCTTGGGTGCCATCCATGTTGTCTCCTCGTTATGGTTATGGGGTAATTCAGTGCGAGTGCCGGGGAACCTCGCGGCCCCGGCACCCGACCAGGAAGTCGAGGTCGCAGCCTTCATCGGCCTGCAGCACGTGGTTCACATAGAGCTTGCGGTAGCCGCCATCGGCCGGCGCCTGCAATGGCTGGACATCGGCCATGCGCCGGGCAAACTCGGCCTCGTCGATGTCCAGGTGCAGGCGGCCCGCTTCGCAATCGAGTTCGATCCAGTCGCCATCGCGCACGATGGCCAGCGGCCCGCCCGCGGCGGCCTCGGGCGCGACATGCAGCACCACGGTGCCGTAGGCGGTGCCGCTCATGCGCGCGTCGGAGATGCGCACCATGTCCTTGATGCCCTTGCGCAGCAGCTTGGGCGGCAGTCCCATGTTGCCGACCTCGGCCATGCCCGGATAGCCGCGCGGGCCGCAGCGCTTGAGCACCAGTACCGAGTTCTCGTCGACCTCGAGCGACTCGTCGACAATGCGTTCCTTGTAGTGCTCGAGGTTTTCAAAGACCACGGCGCGTCCGCGATGCTTGAGCAGGTGCGGCGTGGCGGCCGACGGCTTGAGCACGGCACCGCGTGGCGACAGGTTGCCGCGCAGGATGCGGATGCTGCCGTCTTCGATCAGTGGTTTGTCGAGCGGGCGGATGACTTCGTCGTTGAAGCTCGGCGCATCCTTGACGTTGTCCCAGATCGACTTGCCGTTCACGGTCAAGGCATCGGGGTGGGGCAGCAGGTTGGCCTCGCCCAGGCGGCGCAGTACCGCCGGCAGACCGCCCGCGTAATAGAACTCCTCCATCAGGAAACGGCCCGACGGCATCAGGTCGACAATGGTTGGGGTATCGCGGCCGACGTGCGTCCAGTCTTCCAGTTCCAGCGGCACGCCGATGCGGCCCGCGATGGCCTTCAGGTGAATCACGGCATTGGTCGATCCGCCAATCGCGGCGTTGGTGCGGATCGCATTCTCGAACGCCTCACGTGTCAGGATCTTCGACAGCGTCAGGTCCTCGCGCGCCATCTCGACGATGCGGATGCCGGACATGTGCGCCAGTACATAGCGTCGGGCATCCACGGCGGGAATCGCGGCGTTGTGCGGCAACGAGGTGCCGAGCGCCTCGGCCATGCAGGCCATGGTCGAGGCGGTGCCCATGGTGTTGCAGGTGCCGGCAGAGCGCGACATGCCGGCCTCGGCGGACAGGAACTGATGCAGATCGATCTCGCCGGCCTTCAGCGACTCGTGCAGTTGCCAGACCGCAGTACCCGAGCCGATGTCCTTGCCATCGAGTTTGCCGTTGAGCATCGGCCCGCCGGTCACCACGATGGCTGGCACATCGCAACTGGCCGCGCCCATCAGCAGCGCCGGGGTGGTCTTGTCGCAGCCGGTCAGGAGCACCACGGCGTCGATCGGATTGCCGCGAATCGCTTCTTCCACGTCCATCGCGGCCAGGTTGCGCGTCAGCATCGCGGTGGGGCGCAGGTTCGATTCGCCATTCGAGAACACCGGGAACTCCACCGGGAAGCCTCCCGCTTCATAGACGCCGCGCTTCACATGCTCGGCCAGCTTGCGGAAGTGCGCGTTGCACGGGGTCAGTTCGGACCACGTATTGCAGATACCGATGACCGGGCGGCCATCGAACGCGTGGTTCGGAATGCCCTGGTTCTTCATCCAGCTGCGATACATGAAGCCGTTCTTGTCGGCCGTGCCAAACCAGGCGGTGGAGCGCAGCGGTGGTTTGGGCTTGGTGTCCTTCGGATCGTTGGAATCGGGCATGGCGGTGTCTGGCGGAATGGGTCGGGGGGCAACCAGCGGGAACAGTGGCCAGGTGCGCGAGGGTCGCATGGAATCGCGCAAGAGAAGCTGTCTCCGCTTCGTTGTTATGGAAACGCAGTGTATGGAGTTTCTCGATGTGCTACTAATGAAGCTTTCGGCCGGATCGATATTGTTTTCGGCATTGGTAATAACCCTTGGTCAGATTCGATTCCATGCAGCCATCCCTTCCCCCGACGCCAACGGCAACGTGGTCTAGCCATACGCGCCTGAAGACGCGCCAGCTGTTGTTGCTGATGGCCGTGGCGGATGAAGGCAGTGTCCATCGCGCGGCAGAGCGGCTGGCGATGACGCAGCCCGCGGCATCGAAGCTGCTGCGCGAACTGGAGGAGTTACTCGGGGTGCCGTTGTTCGAGCGCTTGCCGCGCGGCATGGTCCCGACCGACTACGGCCACGCGATGATCCGTCATGCGCGCGCAGTCATCGGCAGCCTGAACCAGGCGCGCGACGAAGTAGCGGCGCTCAAGGCAGGCCGCCTCGGACACGTGGCCATCGGCACGATCACATCGCCGGGCGTGCGGTTGTTGCCGCCCGCGATTGCACGTATCAAGGCCAACTATCCCGGCCTGCGTGTAAGCGTGGAGATCGAGAACAGCAACGTGCTGCTGGACCGGTTGGCGCAGGAATCGCTCGATATCGTGGTTGCGCGACTGTTTCCCGAACACGATGAAATGAAGCTTGCTTACGCGCCACTGGCCGAGGAGCCGGTGTGTGCGGTGGTGCGGCCGGGGCATCCGCTGCTACAGGCGCAAGGGCTGGCACTTGCCGATATTGCAGCGGCGGCATGGTTGATCCCGCCGGCCGGCACGGTGCTGCGGCACCGCTTCGAACTGATGTTCCAGCGCGCGAGCCTGACGCCGCCGTCGAATGTCGTGGAAACGGCGGCGTTGCTGTTCGTGACGCAGATGGTGGCGCAGTCGGACATGATTGCAGTGCTGACCGACGATGTGGCGCAGTACTACGCGTCGTACGGCATGGTGGAGATCCTGCCGCTCGAGATGCGCTGCCATATGGATGACTTCGGCATCATCACGCCCACCGACCGGCTGTTGTCGCCGGGCGCCTTGCTGGTTGTGGACGCGATCAGGGATGTGGCTGCGTCGATCTATGGCGAGCCCGGCCTGGCGTAACCCGGCATAAAACCGACATCGCTTTCATGTGTCGCATGGTCGACAACGTTTCCGGTTGGCGTAAACAAAGGCATTTCAGGGCCAGATAGCTTTTCCGGGTTTGCGCAATGGCCCCTGCGCATCCTATCGTTACCTAGGTGCAGACCTCGGCGCAGGACATCCATACGGCCGCCCCCTGGGAGACGTCATGAGCAAGAAGTCAAATATCACGACCTGGATCCTGATTGCGATGATCCTTGGTGCCGCGGTTGGCTACGCGTGCAATACGGCATTCCCCGACCCGAAGGTCGCCAAGGATATTGCCGGGTACATTTCGATCATCACGGATGTGTTCCTGCGGCTGATCAAGATGATCATTGCGCCACTGGTGTTCTCGACGCTGGTGATGGGCATCGCGCACATGGGCGATGCCAGCACGGTGGGGCGCGTCGGGGTCAAGGCGCTGGCGTGGTTCATCACCGCGTCGCTGGTATCGCTGACGCTGGGCCTGATCATGGCCACGCTGCTGCATCCCGGCGTCAATATCGGTTTGCCATTGCCCGATGTCGGGTCGGCCACCAACCTGAAGACCAACGCGTTCACGCTCAAGGACTTCATCGCGCATCTGGTGCCAAAATCGGTGGCCGAGGCCATGGCCAATAACGAGATCCTGCAGATCGTGGTGTTCTCGATCTTCTTCGGCACGGCCATTTCCACGCTGGGAGAGCGGGGCGCGCGCATGGCGGCGGTGATCGAGGATCTGGCGCAGATCATGCTCAAGATTACCGGCGCGGTGATGTGGCTGGCGCCGCTGGCCGTGTTCGCGGCAATAGCCTCCACGGTGACCACGCAGGGTCTGGGTATCCTGATCACGTTCGCCAAGTTCATGGGCAGCTTCTACCTGGCGCTGTTCGTGCTCTGGGGGCTGCTTACGCTGGCGGGCTTCCTGTTCCTCGGACGCCGCGTGTTCGATCTGATCCGGCTGATCAGGGAGCCGTTCCTGCTGTCGTTCTCCACGGCCAGTTCCGAGGCCGCCTATCCGAAGCTGCTCGATTCGCTGGACCGCTTCGGCGTGAACCGCAAGATCTCGAGCTTCGTGCTGCCGCTCGGCTATTCGTTCAACCTCGACGGGTCGATGATGTACTGCACGTTCGCGGTGCTGTTCATTGCCCAGGCCTACGATATCCATCTGCCGATGGGCACGCAGATCACGATGCTGCTGTTGCTGATGCTGACGTCGAAGGGTATGGCCGGCGTGCCGCGCGCCTCGCTGGTGGTGATCGCGGCCACGCTGAACCAGTTCGGCATTCCCGAGGCGGGGCTGCTGCTGATCATGGGGGTGGACCAGTTCCTCGACATGGGCCGCTCGGCGACCAACGCGGTGGGCAACTCGATTGCCGCAGCCGTGGTGGCCAAGTGGGAAGGGCAACTGGCCAGCGGCCCGGTGCCCGAGACCGAGAAAGATATCCCTGGTGCCAAGCCCGACGCAGCGGAGGCCTGATGCCATGCGTGGATCTGCTAACAGGCTGGCCGCGCAGTGCCTGATCGTGCTGATGCTGGCCGGCGCCATGGCGACGCTGGCCCACGCACAGGATGCCGTGGTGCTGGCCGGCACGCTCAAGAAAGCCAAGGACACCGGCACGCTGACTGTCGGCTATCGCGAATCGTCGCTGCCATTTTCTTATCTGAACCAGGCCAGGCGTCCGATCGGCTATTCGATCGATATCTGCCAGGCCATCGTCACTGCCGCCGCGGCCGAGATCGGCCGTGACCTGACCGTGCAGTGGGTGCCGGTCACATCCGAGAACCGTTTCGAAGCGGTGACGTCGGGCAAGGCCGACCTCGAATGCGGCTCGACCACGCGCAATGCAGAACGCATGCGAACCGTGGCGTTCTCACCGGTGATCTTCGTGGCCGGCACCAAGCTGATGGTGCCGCGCAATTCGCCAATCAAGACATTCCGTGATCTCAAGGACAAGACCGTGGTGGCCACGGCCGGCACGACCAATGTCGATGCCATTGCGCAGTTGTCCACGCGCTTCAACCTGAACGTAAAGCTGATCCGCGCACGCGACCATGCCGACGCGTTCGAGGTGCTACGCCATGGCGGTGCCGACGCCTATGCCGGCGACGACGTGCTGCTCTATGGCTTCCTGGCGCACTACGGCGCCGGCAAGCAGTTCGTGGTCACGCGCGATTTCCTGTCCTATGACCCATACGGGATCATGCTACGCCGCGGCGACCCACAATTCGCGGCCGTGGTCGACAAGGCCGTGCGCGACCTGATCACGACTGGCGAGCTGGAAAGGCTCTACCGGCAGTGGTTCCTGAACAAGCTGCCAACCGGCGAAAAACTCGGCATCCCGATGAGCTCGCAACTCGAGGACATCATCCAGGCAACCCCACAGCAACCGGAGTAGGGGAGTGGGTTTGCTCCCCTCTCCCGCGCGCGGGAGAGGGACTGGGGGAGAGGGCATGAGGTTAAATTGCGATTTGTCCCGGCGTGAGCCGCCGCTCTCGCAGCCCCTTAAAGCGTGTCCGGCAGCTCCGCAAAGCATCCCGCCCAGTCTTGCGAGGCATGTTCGTCGAGACCCTCGTCCAGCAATGCCTGCTGCCAATTGGCGTGCACGGTCGCCTCGACCTCTGCAAGGATCTCGCGGGCTTGCATGCGCGTGAGCCCAAACACGGCGCAGTCGCTCAGGATGTTCTCGCGCGTCCCGACAAAACCATGCTGGCCGATCGAGAGCGCATGTTCACGGCGCCGCGTCGCGTGTATGCGCGGCACCATGTCGTAAGCGGGCGAAAGCATGAACAGGCCCGGTGTGTCGGCGGCCAGGAAGCCATGGTTTCGCTCATGGTCGTCCGTGTTGGAGATACAGCAGTTGAACACCATCCGCCGAAACAGTTCCAATAGGACCGGCCATAGACAAACTTACCCTGGTACCGCGGCGTGCCGGCACCACCAGAGACTTTCATGTGCTGGAAGCGTCCGGCCAGGGTAGGCTCGGTGTCTCCGGGCAACCAGGACCAGACCCAGGCCTCAGAAGTCATTGTCCAACCCCCGTCGTATGCGTACGCGACGTTCGCCTGGCACGTACTCCAGCGTGGCGCCTTGCTGGTCGAACGCGGTGTCCGCCACCAGATCCAGTTCGCGATCGAGTCCCATTACCCAAAGCGCCCTGGCGTAGGCGCCAATGGCCGTGTCCGGACTGCCACGTTCGATCGCCTCGATGGTCGAGCGTGACATGTGGGTCCGTTCCGCAAGGTCAATCTGGCGGAATTTGCGGTGCAGCCTGGCGTCCCGGATACGTGTTCCGAGCGCTTCCAGGCGCGACTTGAGTTCGGGAGGCAGCGGTGCTGCAACGGAGCGTGGCATAGCAGGCAATATCGCTCTTTATGCTTTTTATGGCAAGCATCAGCTAATTGGCTTTGCCACAGCTCCAAGCCCGCGTTTCATGCGAATTACGACTGAATCATCGCCTTTGGTCGCCAAACCAAAAGTACAGTTTCTTGATGGTGCACCGCAAAAGTGCAAACTGTACTCTTCCAGCGGTACCCGTTCTGTACGTCCCCTGCATCACTTCAAAGGCCTAGTCTGCAACCATTGCTGAAGGGTGCGCGGACATCGGAAGACCGGGCCGGGCACCTGGCATTTGCCCTGGAAGTCGCCCCCGATGAGTACTCCCACGCCCGAAAAGGGACATATTGCCCCTTACACGCACCCAGCCGCCGGCTGGGGCGCGCTCAAGCAGGTCGCCATCAACCTGGTCAAGGAAAAGGTTGCCGGCGGCAAGTACAAGACGCTGTTCAAGCAGAACCAGCCGGACGGATTCGACTGCCCGGGCTGCGCCTGGCCGGATCGCCAGCATGCGTCGACGTTCGAGTTCTGCGAAAACGGTGTCAAGGCCGTGGCCGCCGAGGCCACCAGCAAGCGCGTCACCAATGCGTTCTTCGCGCAGTACACGGTGGCTGAGCTGATGCTGCAGTCCGACTACGAGCTCGAACAGCATGGCCGCCTGACCCATCCGGTCAGGTACGACGCCGCTACCGACAAATACGTACCGGTTGACTGGGACGAAGCGTTCCGCCTGATTGCCGACCATCTGCATCGGCTGGACGATCCCGACGCCGCCACGTTCTATACGTCCGGCCGTGCCAGCAACGAGGCCGCCTTCCTGTTCCAGCTGTTCGTGCGCATGTATGGCACGAACAACTTCCCCGACTGCTCGAACATGTGTCACGAGGCCACCAGCCGGGGCCTGCCGGTGACGGTAGGCGTGGGCAAGGCCACGGTAGTGCTCGACGATTTCCAACTGGCCGACACCATCATGGTGTGGGGCCAGAACCCGGCCACCAACCATCCGCGCATGCTCAACGAACTGCGCGATGCGTCGAAGCGCGGGGCTACCATCGTATCGATCAACCCGCTCAAGGAGCGCGGCCTGGAACGCTTTGTCAGCCCGCAGCATGTGACCGAGATGCTCGGTGGCGGCGGTACGAAGATCGCGTCGATGTTCGTGCGTCCGAAGCTGGCCGGGGATTTCGCGCTGCTCAAGGGCATTGGCAAGCGCGTGATCGAACTTGACGATGAAGCCATTGCCACCGGTGGCAAGCGGGTGGTCGATGTCGATTTCATCAACACGCATACCGCAGATTTCGAGGCCTTCGCCGCCGACCTGCGTGCCGAAAGCTGGCCCGATATCGTGGCCGAATCGGGGGTGACGCGCGAGGATATCGATGCGTTGGCCGACGTCTATGTGAAGAGCGAGCGCACCATCATGTGCTGGGGCATGGGCCTCACGCAGCATAAGGAATCGGTGCGCACGATCCAGCTGCTGTCCAACGTGATGATGCTGCGCGGCAATATCGGCCGGCCCGGCGCGGGCCTGATGCCGGTGCGCGGGCATTCGAACGTGCAGGGCGACCGCACGATGGGCATCGAGGAACAGCCCGACGATGCCTTCCTGGACCGCCTGGGCGCGGCATTCGGTTTCGAGCCGCCGCGCGCGCACGGCCAGGACGTGGTGGCCGCGATCAATGCGATGCTGGCCGGCAAGGTCAAGGTGTTCGTGGGTCTGGGCGGCAATTTCTCGATTGCCACGCCCGACACACCGCGCACCTGGGAAGCGCTGCGCCAGTGCGACCTGACCGTCAATATCGCCACCAAGCTCAATCGCAGCCATCTGGTGATCGGCAAGGATGCACTGCTGCTGCCGACGCTGGGCCGCACCGAGATCGACGAGCAGGACGGCGTGGCACAAGGCGTGACCGTGGAAGACTCGGTCTGCATGGTCCACATGTCGTACGGCATGAACAAGCCCGCGTCGCCGCACCTGCTGTCGGAGACCGTGATCGTGGCGCGCATGGCCGATGCAACGCTGGGTTCGAACAAGGTGGACTGGCGCTGGTTTGCACAGGATTACGCGCGCATCCGCGATGCGATCGAAAAGGTGATTCCGGGCTTCGAGCGTTTCAATGAACGCGTGGCCCAGCCGGGCGGCTTCCACCTGACCCCGGCTTCGCGCAACCGCGTGTGGAAGACGGCTTCGGGCAAGGCGCAGTTCCTGGTGCATGCGATCGACAAGGACACGCCGATCAAGCGCGCCCGCGAACGGTATGGCGACGATCTGCTGGTCATGATGACCACGCGCTCGCACGACCAGTACAACACCACGATCTATGGCCTGGACGACCGCTATCGTGGGGTGTTCGGCCTGCGCCGCGTGGTGTTCATCAACCAGGCAGACCGTGAGCGCCTGGGGTTTGCGGAAGGCGAACGCGTAGACGTCACCAGCGTCTGGGAAGACGGCGTCACGCGCCATGTGCAGGACTTCCTGCTGGTCGACTACGATATTCCCGCCGGTTGCCTTGGGGCGTATTACCCCGAGACCAACCCGCTGGTGCCGCTGGAAAGCATCGGCGACCGCTCGGGCACCCCCACGTCGAAGTCGATCCCGGTGCTGCTGCAACGCGCAGCCTGATTTCCATGGCCGAACGTGGATATGTCGCGCGCGAGATTCGCCGCCACCAGGGCGACGCCATCGCGCTGGAAGTTGACCTGGTCGCCGAGGAAGTACCGGTTGCGCTGGTCTACAACGGCATCTCGCATGCGGTCATGATGGCCACGCCGCTCGACCTCGAGGCATTTGCAGTGGGTTTTTCGTTGACCGAGGGTATCGCCGACAGCGTGGCCGAGATCTACGATGTGGAAGTGGAGCCGGGCTGCGATGGCATCGAAGTGCGTATCGAAATCGCCCAGCGCGCGTTCATGGCCATGAAGCAGCGCCGCCGCACGCTGGCGGGCCGTACTGGCTGCGGCGTGTGCGGGATCGAAAGCCTGGCCTTGCTCGATCTGGTGCCGGAACCGCTGGCCGCTACCACGCGTCATATCGAGCCTTCGGCGGAAATGGTCCGGCGCGCGGCTGACTCACTGCGGACACACCAGCATCTGATGGCCGCCACCGGGGGCGTGCATGCCGCTGCGTGGTGTGGTCCCGACGGAGCGCTGCGCGCCGTATTCGAGGACGTCGGCCGCCACAATGCCCTCGACAAGCTGATTGGCCACCTGGCGCGTTCACGCGAGGCATTCGGCGACGGCTTTGTCTTCCTGTCCAGTCGCGCGAGCTATGAACTGGTGCGCAAGGCCGCGCGCATGCAGATTCCCATGCTGGCAACCATTTCCGCGCCAACCTCGCTGGCCATCCGCATCGCGGAACAGGCGGGCGTGCGGTTGCTCAGCTTTTGCCGCCAGAACGGTTTCGTCGAATACACTTCGGCTAAATCCGTATTAGCATCGGATCCGCTGGTCGCCGCAGGCTGACGCCCTGGGTTGCCCGGCAGGAGACCGGACAACCCTGAAAGGCAGACAACCCGTTGGCAACCCTGTACGAGAAGCTCGCGGCCGATATCGAGGCGCTGGTGCAGCAGGGCGTGCTGCTGCCTGGCGAGAAGATTCCTTCGGTACGCCAGGCGGCGCAGCATCACCGGCTCAGCATCACCACGGTGATTCGTGCCTACCTGCTGCTGGAATCGCGCGGCATTCTGGAAAGCCGGCCGCAATCGGGCTATTTCGTGCGTGCCCGCCCGGGCGAGCCCACCATCGACCTGCAACCGACACGCCCGGCGGCACGCCCGTCGGCGGTGGACGTCAGTGCGCTGGTGTTGTCCACGCTGCGTTCGATCCGTGCCGACGACGCGATTCCGCTCGGTTCCCCGTATCCCGACCCGCAACTGTATCCGTGGCAGCGCATCATCCAGTACGCCAACACCATTGGCAAACGCTACGACACATGGAGCGTGCTCGATGACCTGCCGCCTGGCGCCCCGCAACTGATTCGCCAGATCACGCGCCGCTACCTGGAAAACGGCTACACCGTCGATCCGAACGAGGTCATCGTCACGATTGGCGCCACCGAGGCCATCAACCTCTGCCTGCAGGCCGTGGCAAAACCTGGCGACACCATCGCCGTGGAATCGCCCACGTACTACGCCATGCTGCACGCAATCGAGCGTCTTGGCATGCGCGCGGTGGAGGTGGCCACCGACCCCGTGGCGGGCATCGACGTGCAGGCGCTGGCCAGGCTGCTCGACGAACGCCCGGTGGCCGCGTGCATGGTGATGCCGAATTTCCAGAATCCGCTGGGGTTCCAGATGCCGGACGAACGCAAGCAGGCATTGGTGAAGCTGCTGACCGAGCGCGATATCCCGGTGATCGAGAACGATGTGTATGGCGAGCTTTACTACGGCGATGCGCACCCGACCTCGCTCAAGTCGTACGACACGGCCGGTATCGTGCTGCATTGCTCGTCGTTCTCGAAGACGCTGACCAATGCGTATCGCATCGGCTGGGCGCTGCCGGGACGTTACCGGGAGCAGGTGGAGCGGCTCAAGTTCCTGAATACGCTGACTACCTCGACCATTCCCCAACTGGCGATCGCGGAATTCCTGCGCAAGGACGGCTACGACTATCACCTGCGGCGCGTGCGCAAGGCCTATGCGCAGCAGGCCAACATCATGGCGGCGGCGGTACGGCGCTTCTTTCCGTCCGGCACGCGAGTGTCGCGTCCGACCGGTGGTTATGTGCTGTGGGTGGAGTTGCCGGAGCAGGTGGACGCCATGGCGCTCTATCACGCCGCGCTGGAGCGGCGCATCACGGTGGCGCCGGGCCATATCTTCTCGCCGGTACCGACCTATACGAATTGCATCCGGCTCAACTACAGCGGTGCGTGGTCGGCGCAGGTGGAAGCCGCCGTGGTCACGCTGGGCCGGCTGGTGGCGACTTTGCAGGAACGGGAGGCGACATGACGGATGAAGCGGAAGAGGGCGGCCTTGATCCGGTGCTGGCCGCGATCCTGCAAGCGCTGTGGGACCATGCCCGGTCCGGGCCGGACAAGGACCTGTCGCTGGCGCGGCTTAGCAAGCGCGCCGGCGTGCAGATGAGCGTGCTGCGGCGTGTGTTGACGCAACTGGCCGACGCCGACCTGGTGGCAACGGCGATGGAAGAGGACGGACGTGGGGCCGCGCGCCTGACCGAGGATGGCGAGGCGCTGTGCGGGCAATTGTTCGACGGCCCCGACCCGCAGGACGCTCCGGTACTGCATTGAAATGGGGTGAACTGACCAAATCAAATCCGTAGCAGATTGTCCCGTTGTCTCATAGACCGCACGGATGCTGGCTCACACAATTGGCTTACCCATGAATCAGCCATTGTGAATCGATGTTCGATGAGCCAACCCCCAATGCGGAGTATGAAATGCTGCTTGCAAGCTTGAAGAGGCGCGTAGAGACCGCGCGACAGCGCGCGTTGTTGTCGGTGAACCGGGAACTCGTCGCGCTGTACTGGCATCTCGGTCGCGAGATCCTGGCACGACGTGAAAGCGAAGGTTGGGGAGGCGGCGTCTTCGATCGGCTGGCTCATGACCTGCGGCTCAGTTTCCCTGGCATGAAGGGCTTTTCGCCGAGGAACCTGAAATACATGCAAGCGTTGGCTGAAGCCTGGCCCGACGGCGCAATCACGTCCCAGCCAGCATGGCAACTGCCCTGGGCGCACCTGTGCACGCTGCTCGACCGGGTCAAGGATCCCGACGAGCGCGAATGGTATGCGTCCGAGGCGTTGCGGCACGGGTGGTCCCGTAATGTGCTGGCCATGCAGATTTCACTGCGATTGCATGAACGCAAGGGGCGGGCGGTCAACAACTTTGCCGAGCGGCTGGCGCCACCACAATCCGATCTTGCGCGTGAGGTGTTCAAGGACCCGTATATTCTCGACTTCGTGGGTCTGGCCGAGAATGCCCAGGAACGTGCCATCGAGGCGGCGCTGATGCAGCATGTCACCAGGTTCCTGCTGGAACTCGGATCGGGATTCGCGTTTGTGGGCCGGCAATTCCGGCTGGTAGTGGGCGGGGAAGAGTTCTTTGTCGATCTTCTCTTCTACCATCTGCAGCTGCGCTGCTATGTCGTCGTCGAACTCAAGGCGACTGCATTCAAGCCGGACTACACAGGGCAACTCAACTTCTACCTGTCGGCGATCGACGACCGGCTCAAGGGCGCCGACGATCAGCCGACCATCGGCCTGCTGCTTTGCCGGGAAAACAGTCGCCTGGTTGCCGAGTACGCGCTGCGCGGCATGGCCAGGCCGATGGGCGTGGCCGAGTATCAACTGCAGTGCGAACTGCCGTCAGGCTTGCCATCCATTGCCGAGATTGAGTCGGAACTGGCAGCGGAAGCCGGGCGACTTGAAATGCTTGCGGGATGAGGGAGAGTTTGCTCCCCTCTCACCGCGCGCGGGAGAGGGGTTGGGGGAGAGGGCATGAGGTTCAAATTGCGGCTTGTCTCAGCTTGAGCCGCTCGCCCTCTCCCCCGCCCCTCTCCCGCAGGCGGGAGCGGGGAGACAACCAAAGCGCCGCCGCGCTGCCCTCAAACCACCTTGCCCGGATTCATCAATCCCTGCGGATCCAGCGCATGCTTGATCGCTCGCATCATCGTCAGTTCCACGTCGCTCTTGTAGCGCCGGTTTTCCTCCAGCTTGAGCTGACCTAGTCCATGCTCGGCAGAGATCGAGCCATTGTGCGCATGCACGCTGTTGTGGACGACCAGGTTGATGGCATCCTGATGACCCAGGAACTGGTCATGGTCCACGCCCACCGGCGGCGATACGTTGTAGTGCAGGTTGCCGTCGCCAAGATGGCCGAACGTGACCATGCGCGCGCCGGGGAAGGCGTCCTGCAGCAGCGCATCGGTGGTTTCGATGAAATCGGCCACGCGCGAGATCGGTACGGCGATGTCGTGCTTGATGTTCTTGCCTTCCTCGACCTGCGCCAGCGGGATATGTTCGCGCAGGTTCCAGAAGTCGCGCGATTGCTGCACCGACTCGGCCACCACCGCGTCAGTGACCACGCCGGCCTCGAATGCGGTTTCCATCATCTTCTCGAAGATGCCGCGCGCGTGTTCCTCGCTTTCGCTATCGGACAGTTCCAGCAGTACCAACTGCGGATGATGTTCGCTGAACGGATAGCGCAATTGCGGGTAGTGCCGGGTGACCAGTTCCATGCACATCGCGGACATCAACTCGAAGCCGGTCAGCATGGCACTGGCGTGCGACTGGGCGATGGCCAGCAGCGCCAGCGCCGCGCGGGGGCTCTGCACGGCGGCCAGCGCCGTCACGCGTGCACGCGGTGCCGGAAACAGCTTCATGACCGCGGCGGTGATGATGCCGAGCGTGCCTTCGGCGCCGATGAACAGGTCCCGCAGGTCGTAGCCGGTGTTGTCCTTGCGCAGGCCACGCAGTCCGTCCCAGACTTCGCCCTTGACGTTCACTACTTCCAGGCCCAGGCATAGTTCGCGCGTATTGCCATAGCGCAGTACGGCAGTGCCACCCGCATTGGTCGACAGGTTGCCGCCGATCGTGCAACTGCCTTCGGCCGCCAGCGAGAGCGGAAACAGCCGTCCATGTTGTTGGGCCACTTCCTGCAACTGCTGCAGGATCACGCCGGCCTCGACGGTAATCGTATTGTTGAGCGGATCCACCTGGCGGATGCGGTTCATACGCTGCAGCGACAGCACCACCACGCCGCGCGCGGCGGCGTCGCCCGCTGCCGGTGTGGCACCGCCGCATAGTCCCGTATTGCCACCTTGCGGCACCACGGCCAGCTTGTGTGCATGGCAGGCATGCATGACGGCGGCCACTTCGTCGGTATTGGCCGGGCGTAGCACTGCAAGCGCGTCGCCCGTGTAACGACGGCGCCAGTCGGTCAGGTACGGTGCCTTGTCGGCTGCGTCGGTGAGCACGTTTTGCGGGCCCACGGCGGCGCGGCACAGATCCAGGAACGAGTCGGGGTGCGCAGCAGTCATGGCAGTCACGATGGTTGGGATGATTTTGCGGCGGCCTTGGCACGGCGCTTGTAAGGCCGCAGGTAGAGGATCGTGCTGAAGAAGAACAGCAGCGACAGCGCGACCTCGCCCAGGGCCAGCCACGAAGAGGGTGCGCGATCGCTGGTGGCGCGCACGATACCTTCGGTGAAATAAAGCAGGATCAGCATCGACGACCACTGCATGGTGTAGCGGTTGCGCATCCAGACGCCACGCAGCACCGGCAGCAGCAGGACGAACTTCAGGATCAGCCACGAACCGCCAGGTCGCAACGGTGCGAGCAGCCATTCCCAGGCAATGCACAGCAGCACCAGCAGTACCAGGCTGGCCAGGCTCAGGCGCCAGAGCGCGGGATTGTGCAGGGTGCGATCGTCGGGAACGTTCATCGTGGGGTGAGTTTGAGCGCTGTCTCGGCCAGCCTGCGGCCCATGGCGATGGCCAGCGAAGCCTCGTGGTCGGTGACCGGGCCGTGGTTGTCCACGTGGGCATGATGGCTCGGGCCATACGGGGTGCCGCCAGCCGTGGTGGTCATCAGTCCGGCTTCTGAGTAGGGCAGGCCAACGATCAGCATGCCATGGTGCAGCAGTGGCAGCATCATCGAGAGCAGCGTGGTTTCCTGGCCACCATGCAGGCTGCCCGTCGACGTGAACACGCATGCGGGCTTGCCGGCCAGCGCGCCGGACAACCACTGGGCGACAGTGCCATCGAGGAAGTACTTCATCGGCGCTGCCATGTTGCCGAAGCGCGTGGGGCTGCCCAGCGCCAGTCCCGCACATTCCTCGAGGTCACGCAGTTCCGCATAGGGTGCGCCTTCGGGTGGGATATCGGACGCGGTGGCTTCGCAGACTGTAGATACCGGCGGCACGGTGCGCAGGCGCGCCTGTGCGCCGGGAACGCGGTCAATGCCGGTGGCAATCAGTTCGGCCAGCTTGCGGGTGGCGCCGTGGCGGCTGTAATACAGGACGAGGATGTCGGTCATGGGTGTGCGGGCGCAGCCGGCAGGATTTGCAGGGATTGCGGAGGCGCCGCAAAACGATCCGCGTATTATAGATGGGCCGTTGCCGGAAGTGCCGGGTAGTAGCTTTCCGGACTATGCCATGGCAACTTGTTCAAATTGAAAACCGTGAGAACCAGGGAGAAAGCCCCCGCATGACCACCGCCCGCATCGCCCGCCTGCGCAGGGAATGGAACCTGCAGAAGGTGCGCGCACTGGCCCGCTACGCGTTGCGCCGCGCCGGCGAGGACCGCCTGCCGCAGGTGTCCGCGAGCCTGACCTTCACGACTGTACTGGCCGTGGTGCCTGTGCTGACGGTGGCGTTCGCGCTGCTGGCGGCATTCCCGGTGTTTCGTGATTTTCGCGGCCAGATCGAGATGTTCCTGTTCCAGAACCTGATTCCGGGCGGCAATATCAGCGACTCCGTGTCGCGCTACATCGGCCAGTTCTCCAAGAGCGCGCGGGGATTGACCGCACTGGGCCTGGGTGGCCTGATGGTGACCTCGGTACTGACGATGCTGACCGTCGAGGATGCGCTCAATGCGATCTGGCGCGTCAAGCGGCGCCGGCCGCTCGCGCAACGCGTGCTCGTGTTCTGGGCCGTGCTGACACTCGGGCCGGTGCTGATTGGTGGCAGCCTGTCGGTCAGCTCCTACCTGATCTCGGTGTCGATGGGCTACGTCGGCAATCTGCCATTCGGCATGGGCCTGCTGTTCAGCATCGTGCCAGTCGCGCTGACCGCGCTGGCGTTTGCATTCCTGTACATGGCCGTGCCGTATGCCTATGTCGACTGGCGGGATGCCATCGTTGCCGGCATCGTGGCCGCGGTTGCCTTCGAAGTGGCCAAGCGCGTCTTCGGCTACTTCATTACGCATATTCCTACCTATACGGCGGTCTATGGCACGTTTGCGGTGCTGCCGCTATTCCTGCTCTGGATGTACGTGAGCTGGCTCGTGACCTTGCTGGGCGCCACCATCGCCGCGAACCTGCCGGTGGTCCGTGAAGGGCACTGGCGCCGCCGCACGTTCGCGGGCAGCGAATTCTTTGATGCGCTCGGCATCCTGTACCTGCTGTACCGCGCGCGTGACGAAGTGCCTCGCAGCGTGGGCGAACTCGACATGGGCCGCAAGCTCAGGATGGAGGCCGATTACCTGGCAGGCTTGCTGGCCAAACTGAAGGCCATGCATCTGGTGGGCAAGCTCCAGCAGGACCGTGGCCAGGCGCATTGGGCATTGCTATGCGACCCGTCGCAGGTGACGCTGCGCATGCTCCATGATCGCCTGGTCCTGAATCTGGCGCGCCTGCCACGCACCGCGCTGGCGCAGCAGATGCAAGGCGTGGAAGTGCTGCGTGGGATCCTGGACAATCCGCAACTTGCCCAGCCACTCGAGGCAGTGTTTCGGCAGCAGACCGCCGGGGCCGCGGCCAACGAAGATGGCGACGCGCGCAAGGTCGTTGAGGTGGTGCCGCCGGGCTGGCACGGACAAATATGATTGTTTAGTTGATCAGCTATTTGCTGGGGGTGCCATTTTCCTAAGCTGATGTCAGTTGTTTCCATTCAAATGACGGAAAACAGGATGACATCATGAATATCTTCTGGAAGGGCACTCTTTGCACGGTGCTGGTCGCGGCTTCAGCCAGTGGCATCGCCGCTGAATCCACGGACGTGAGCGTCAAGGGGATGATCCGTCCCTCGGCCTGCCACGTGGCGCTCAGCAACGGCGGTACGGTCGATTTTGGGACGATCTCCGCCACGACGCTGGGTCAGTCCGCGGCAACTGTGCTGCCAGATCAATCGCTGTCGCTGAACATCAACTGCGATGGTCCGACCAGGTTCGGCGTCATCATTCCCGATGCCCGACCCGGCACCGTTGCCGACGGGATGGAGGATGCACTGAAAAGCCAGAATCTTCATGGTCTCGGCAGCGTGGATGGCAGGAATATTGGCGCATTCACGTTGATGTTTTCGCCACCTTCGGTCGACGGCGAAACCGGATCCACGCTGGAGTCCTGGAACGGTACGACATGGCGGACATACGAGTCGGGCGTAACGCCCGGGTTGCGCTACATGACAGCCTGGGCAAAGTCCGACGACACGACGCCGTCGTCGATCACCGACCTGTCTACCAGCATTCGCGTCCGGACCGGGGTGGTGGCCAAGGACGACTTGCCGCAACTGACTGCAGGCGTCCCGCTCGACGGCTTGGTCACCATTCAGCTCCGGTATCTCTGAGCGAGTATCTGAGCGAGTGTTCGCACGATTCCTGATGCGGAACACTACCGAGTCTCATGGCGGGCAGCTACTGTCGTGGCAGATTTTAGGCTGTCTGCCATTTCTTGCCCCGAATCGGCTTCCTAGGATTCGATCAAACCGTACGGTCGTAATTGCAGTTGCTGGTGCACTGCAATTGCCGTTCGTGCGGCTTACTGATTGATTGATCGATCCTGGGGTAGCCGACATGAAGTATTCATATTCGCGTTCGTTCCTGTACTTGTTCTGGGTGGTGGCAACCGGCGCGGCATCAATGGACGCAACGGCCGCAACGGCCGCAGCGGTCGCGGCAAAGGTCCACGTCAGCGTGAAAGGCAAGGTTCCACCCCCTGCGTGCGCGGTGGCGCTGACCGACAACGGGCTGGTGGACTTCGGTACGATGTCTTCCCGATTGCTCACCACCATCCATGAGTCCGAGCCCTTCTATATCGCGCCGATGCGCGTGCATATGACACTGACCTGCACGGCTCCGACGGCAATCGGCTTCCGAATCATCGACAATCGCCCGGGCACGGTCCCCCGTGCCGCCAATGTCATGCGAGGGCATGGCGTGGTGGCCTATGGGTTAGGCAAGTTCGCGGGCAAACAGATCGGCGGATTCGTCCTGACCATCGGTCGTCCGCAGATCAATGGCGGGGACTACGCGCATATCCTGCTTCGCACCGGCATGGATGAGCGCTGGAACAATCTCGGAAAATACGCGCATATCAACTGCACGCCCAACCTGTACATGGCATGGACGACCAATATGGGCACCGCGCCGGGTGCCTACTCGACCATCAGGTTACCTATCGTGGTGATGCCGGTGATTGGCCCAAGGCGAGACCTGCCTCCCCTGACGTCCAGCATTCCGCTGGACGGTTCGGTCACGTTTGCATTCCAGTATCTTTAAGCCCGCATTGCGAGCCGCAATGACTAGAACCTGATGCGGCCGCGCAGGATGTCGGCATACATCACCCAATCTCCCATCAGGCTATAGAACGGATGCCGGAAGGTTGCGGGCCGGTTCTTCTCGAAGCCGAAATGGCCGATCCAGGCAAATGCGTAGCCGGACACCAGTGCCCCCAGCAGCCACCATGCATTGGCGGTGAGTACCAGCGCCGCCAGGCACAGCAAGGCCAGCGTCGAACCGGCGAAATGCAGGCGCCGGCAAGTACGGTTGCGATGTTCGTTCAGATAGAACGGATAGAACTCGGCAAAGCTGGCGAATTCCTTCGCTGGGGCGTGGGCCATGGGGCCTCCCGGTTTATTGTTGGGCTTGCAGCGTCGACCGCGCAAACGCCGCGAGGGCATCGAGCACCTCGTCGGGTTTTTCTCCCATCATTGCGTGACCGCTCGGCACCGTGACGATCCTTGCCTTGGGCATCTTGCCTGCCAGTGCCTGTGCGGCCTTGGGTGACGTCATCATGTCCTTGCTGCCGACCACGAACAGCGCCGGACAGGCTACCGCCGCCGCCGCCTCGTCGCCGTGTGCGTAGCCGTTGCAGGCCGAAAAATCGTTGTGGAACACATGGGCGCCAGGGTTGCGCGCGGCAACCCGTTCCATCAACCGCTGGCTACCGCCATGCATCCATGCGCCAGGTCCCGGTGAAGACGGTTTGTTGGCCAGGCTGGAAATGGACCACTGGTTGACCATCGCGATCGCATCGTTCTCCCGGTTCAGCGCCGCCTCGAGCAGCGCATCGGAAACCTTCATCGGATACGCGGTGGCCAGCAGGCCGATACCGCGCACGGCGGCCGGATGACGTGCCGCACATTCAAGCGCGATCAGCGATCCCATGCTGTGGCCAAACACCAGTGCGGGCGTCGTGACACCCGCTGCGCCAACCAGCGCCATGACCCAGTCGGCCATGGCTTCCACCGATGTCAGCGGCGCGCCTTTGCTACGGTTGTGGCCGGGCAGGTCCACGGCCAGTACCGAGAATCCATGATTGGCGAACCAGCGCGTCTGCAATGCCCAGACGCTGTGGTCGTTCTGCGCGCCATGAACGAACACCGCACAGGGCAGGGTGGGGTCGAATGCCTTGCCGCCGGTGTAGGCATAGGCCTGGTTGCCGGAAACGTTCAGTTCCATTACGCCTTGCCTCCCATGGCCTTTTCAGCAGCCTTCAGGCCGCGCTTGAGGTCGTCGATCAGGTCGTCGGGGTCTTCCAGGCCGATCGACAGGCGAATCGTGCCTTCGCCGATGCCGGCGGCCTTGAGCGCCGCCGCATCCATGCGGAAGTGCGTGGTCGAGGCCGGATGGATCACCAGTGAACGCGCATCGCCAACGTTGGCAAGATGCGAGAACAGCGACAGGCTTTCAATGAAGCGCTGGCCGGCCTTGCGGTCGGCCTTGAGGTTGAAACTGAAAACGGCCCCACAGCCACGCGGCATCAGGCGCTTGGCAAGTTCGTAGTCCGGATGCGATTCGAGTTCGGGATAGGCCACCGATTCCACCATCGGATGCGCGGCCAGCAACTGGACCACACGGCGCGTGTTGTCGACATGGCGGCTCATGCGCAGGGGCAGCGTCTCGATGCCCTGCAGCAACTGCCACGCAGCCATCGGGTTCATGCAGGCGCCGAAGTCGCGCAGCCCTTCGCGGCGGGCGCGCAGCAGGAACGGCGCCACCGTGCTTTCCTCGGTGAACACCATATTGTGGAAGCCCTCGTAAGGCTCGGACAGTTCCGGGAAGCGTCCCGAAGCGTCGAAATCGAAGGTGCCGCCTTCCACCAGCACGCCGCCGATCGTGGTGCCGTGGCCGCCCAGGAATTTGGTGGCCGAGTGGTAGACCAGGCCGGCACCGAGGTCGAACGGGCGCAGCAGGTACGGCGTGGTGAACGTGGAATCGACCAGCAGCGGAATGCCGTGCTCCTGGCCGATCTGGGCCACGGTTTCGATATCGAGCACGTCGAGCCCCGGATTGCCGAGCGTTTCGCCAAACAGCAGCCGGGTCTCGGGGCGGATGGCGGCACGCCAGGCGTCGATATCGCGCGGATTGACGAAGGTGGTCTCGATGCCGAAACGGCGCAGCGTGTAGTGCAGCAGGTTGTGCGACCCGCCATACAGCGCGGTGGACGCCACGATATGGGATCCGGCCCCCATCAGGGTGGCCACGGCCAGGTGCAGCGCGGCCTGGCCTGATGCGGTGCCGATGGCGCCCGCACCGTTCTCGAGCGCGGCCACCCGTTCCTCGAACACGGCTACGGTCGGATTGCTGATGCGGGAATAGACGTGACCGGCGCGCTCCATGTTGAACAGCGACGCGGCGTGCTCGCTGTCGCGGAACACGAACGACGTGGTCAGGTGGATTGGCGTGGCGCGGGCCCCCGTGGCGGGGTCGGGTGCCGCGCCCGCGTGCAGCGCAAGCGTGTCGAATCGGGTACCGGACATTGGAATTCTCTCGATCGATGGGTTGTCTCTGCCCGGCATCGTAGCACCGTGCGCCGCCTGCGCCATCGGGGGATTCACCGCCGCCGCGGGCGCTGGAGGCCGCCCTCGCTTTACTTGAAACCGCGAATTGGGCTAGGATCGGCCAGCGGGCCTCGTGCCACGTCAATATCAAGCCTGGCAAACAGGCAATTAAACAGGCAACTGCAACAAGGCAGCGGAGACACCACCATGAAAGTCAGCGATATCCTGCAGATCAAGGGCAACACGCTCTTTACCGTTACGCCGGATACGCCGTTGCAACAGGCCATCCAGACCATGGCCGAGCACGATATCGGCTCGCTGGTGGTCATGGAGTATGGCGATCTCGTTGGCATGCTGACCTTCCGCGAAATCATCGAGATCATCGCGGCCAACCAGGGCACGCTCGGTACCCACAGCATTCGCAAGGTCATGGACGACGCACCGCTGACGTGCACGCCCGAGACCGACGTCAACGAAGTGCGCCGCATGATGCTGGAGCGCCACACGCGCTACCTGCCGGTGCTCGACAGCCGCACGCTGATGGGCGTGATCTCGTTCTACGACGTGGCCAAGGCCGTGGTGGAAGAGCAGAGCTTCGAGAACAAGATGCTCAAGGCCTATATCCGCGACTGGCCGGAAGAGAGCGAACAGAAAGAAGAGCGGGCCAGCTGACCGGCTGAGAGGTTCGGCTGAACGGCCCGGCTGGGCGGCCCGGCCGCCGCGTGGTTTTTCGGCGGCCGTGCTGTAGCCGATCCTGCCCGCTGCTGGCATGATGGCGGCGAACTGATGCTCCGGCGGGTCACCGGAGCCAACGAACGTTTGCCTTTCATGAGCCAACAAAGCCAGTTTCGCCTGCTAGGCGTGCGTCGTTTCGCCCCGTTCTTCTGGACGCAGTTCCTCGGGGCCATGAACGACAACGTCTTCAAGGTTGCCTTTACCTCGCTGGTGACATACCACGCCGCGCTGTTCGAGGGCGTCGATCCCCACAGTGCCGCATTCCTGATCTCGGCCATCTTTATCGCGCCATTCGTGCTGTTCTCGGCCACGAGCGGGCAGATTGCCGACAAGATCGAGAAATCCCGCCTGATCCGGCTGGTCAAGACACTGGAGATCGGCATCATGCTGGTCGGCATGGCAGGGTTCTACCTGCACAGCGCCACGCTGCTCTACCTGGGTACCTTCCTGATGGGGCTGCATTCCACGCTGTTCGGGCCGGTCAAGTTTGCCTATCTGCCACAACACCTGGACCAGGCCGAACTGGTCGGCGGCAACGGGCTCGTGGAAATGGGCACGTTCGTGGCCATCCTGATCGGCACGTTGCTGGGGGGCGAAATGGCTGGCCTGACACGTGGCGACGGCACCGTGGTGGGGCCGTTCTATGTCGGCATTGCCTGCCTGGCGATTGCCGTGGCCGGACGCGCGGTATCGCAGGGGGTACCGTTGTCGCCGGCGCCGCAGCCGGACCTGCGCATCAACTGGAACCCGTTCACCGAGACCTGGCGCAACCTGGTGCTGGCACGCCAGAGCCGGGTCGTGTTCCTGAGCCTGCTTGGCATTTCGTGGTTGTGGTTTCTCGGGGCGACGTTCCTGACATCGTTCTTCAGCTTTGCCAAGGACGTGCTCGGCGGCGACCAGAACGTGGTGACCTTGCTGCTGGCGGTATTCTCGATCGGCATCGGCACGGGTTCGCTGCTGTGTGAGCGGTTGTCCGGCCGCCATGTGGAGATCGGCCTGGTGCCATTCGGCTCGATTGGCATGACGGTGTTCGCGGTCGACCTCTACCTGGGCACGCATGGCCATGCGACTGGCGCCACGCTGACCGGCGTGGGCGGTTTCCTGTCCCAATCCGGCCATTGGCGCGTGCTGTTCGACCTGTTCTGCGTGGCGATGTTCGGCGGCTTCTACAGCGTGCCGCTCTACGCGCTGATCCAGAGCCGTTCGGCGCCCACGCACCGCGCGCGCATCATCGCCGCCAACAACATCCTGAACAGCTTCTTCATGATCGCGGCCTCGCTGCTGGGCGTGTTCATGACCCAGGCCGGCTATTCGATCCCGCAACTGTTCCTGGTGGTGGGGCTGCTCAATGCCGTGGTGGCCGTCTATATCTACACGCTGGTGCCCGAGTTCCTGTTGCGTTTTATCGCCTGGCTGCTCGTGCATACGATCTACCGGCTGCGCCGTGTGAATGCCGAGCGGATTCCTGAGCACGGCGCCGCGCTGCTGGTCTGCAATCACGTGAGCTTTGCCGATGCGGTAGTGCTGATGGCGGCCAGTCCGCGGCCGGTGCGCTTCCTGATGGACCACAATATCTTCAAGGTGCCGGGGCTGTCGTGGTTTTTCCGGCAGGCCAAGGCAATTCCGATTGCCCCGGCGCGCGAGGATCCGAAGATGCTCGAGCGTGCCTACGATGCCGTGGCCGCTGCGCTGGCGGACGGCGAACTGGTCTGCATCTTTCCCGAGGGCAAGATCACGGCGACCGGCGAGATCAATCCGTTCCGGTCCGGCGTGCAACAGATCATCCAGCGCACGCCGGTGCCAGTGGTGCCGATGGCGTTGCGTGGCCTGTGGGGCAGTTTCTTCTCACGCAAGGGCGCACCCGCCATGACCAGGCCATTCCGGCGCGGGCTGCTGAGCAAGCTTGAACTCGTGGTGGGTGAACCGGTGCCCCCGGAAGCCGCCACGCCCGAAGGCCTGCAGCAGATGGTGCTGGCGCTGCGCGGCGACTGGAAATAACCATGATCACGCTCTATACATTTGGTCCCGCGTTTGGCCTGCCCGACGCCAGCCCGTTCGTCATCAAGGCCGAAATGCTGCTCAAGCTGGCCGGCCTGCCGTACCAGACCCGGCGTGGCAACCTGCGTCGCGCGCCCAAGGGCAAGCTGCCGTATCTTGACGACATGGGGCGGCTGGTGGCCGATTCGACGCTGATCCGCTGGCATATCGAGAAGACCTACCATATCGATTTCGATGAAGGCCTGAGCCCGGCCGAACGCGGTACGGGCTGGGCCGTCGAAAAACTGCTCGAAGACAACCTGTATTGGGCCGTGGCGCGCGTGCGCTGGCTCGAAGGCGAGAATTTCGAGCGGGGACCGGCCCAGTTCTTCAGCTTCGTGCCGGCACCGCTGCGCGGGGTGGTCAAGGCGCTGGTCAGGCGCAAGGTGCGCCAGATGCTGTGGGCACAGGGGCTGGGGCGGCATACCGAGCAAGACATGACCGCCATGGCGGTGCAGGGCGTCAAGTCGATTGCCGACATCCTTGGTGACCGGCCCTACCTGATGGGCGATCGTCCATGCGGCGCCGACGCCACGCTGTTTGCGTTCGCGGCCAGCTTGCAGGCGCCGATGTTCGAGACGCCGATCCGGGCGGCAGCGGAGTCGCACGCCAACCTGCAGGCCTATCTGGCGCGCATGCGCGCGCAGTTTTATCCCGATTTCGCCGGGGAGGGGGTCTTCGCCCCGGGTTTTGATGGGGCTCGCGTGGCGCCGGGCCACCGGGAAGCGGCCGCCAGTCACTAATGGCCGTACAATGTAGGCCGTCCCCAATTCCTGTGCGGTCTCCATCATGTCTGGCAATACCCTCGGCCTGCTTTTCACAGTCACCACCTTCGGCGAATCGCACGGCCCCGCCATTGGCGCGGTAGTGGACGGCTGTCCGCCGGGAATGTCGCTGACCGAAGCCGACATCCAGATCGACCTGGACCGCCGCAAGCCGGGCACGTCGCGCCACGTGACGCAGCGCCAGGAAGCCGATCAGGTGGAAATCCTCTCGGGCGTATTCGAGGGCAAGACCACCGGCACGCCGATCTGCCTGCTGATCCGCAATACCGACCAGCGCAGCAAGGACTACGGCAATATCGTCGAGACCTTCCGTCCCGGTCACGCCGACTATACCTACTGGCACAAGTACGGCATCCGCGACTACCGTGGCGGCGGCCGCTCGTCGGCCCGCCTGACCGCGCCGGTAGTCGCCGCGGCCGCGATTGCCAAAAAGTGGCTGCGTGAGCAGTACGGCACCGAGATCCGTGGCTACATGTCGCAGCTTGGTGAAGTGGAAGTGCCGTTCATCGACTGGAAGCACGTGCCGGAGAATCCGTTCTTCGCCCCGAATGCCGACATCGTGCCGGAACTCGAAACCTATATGGATGCATTGCGCCACGACGGCGATTCCGTGGGAGCACGGATCGAGGTCGTGGCCAGCGGTGTGCCCGTGGGCCTGGGCGAGCCGTTGTTCGACAAGCTCGACGCCGATATCGCGCACGCGATGATGGGCATCAACGCGGTCAAGGGCGTGGAAATTGGCGCCGGCTTCGACAGCGTGGCGCAGCGTGGCACGGTGCATGGCGATGAACTGACCGCGCAGGGCTTCCGTACCAACAACTCCGGTGGCGTGCTGGGCGGGATCTCGACCGGGCAGGACGTAACCGTGTCGCTGGCCATCAAGCCGACCTCAAGCATCCGCACGGCGCGTGAATCGATCGACAAGACCGGCAATGCGGCCAGTGTGGAAACGTTCGGGCGCCATGATCCGTGCGTGGGCATCCGCGCCACGCCGATTGCCGAGGCCATGCTGGCCCTGGTGCTGATGGACCACGCGCTGCGGCACCGCGCCCAGTGCGGCGATGTACGCGTCGATACCCCGCGCATCCCGGCGCATATCCCGGTCCAGGACACGCCCTGAGCACGGCGACCTTCAAGCCCGGGTCGATCGACCCGGCAACCTATCTCCGTTTCGGACTTTTCTATCTCGGCTACTACGGCTACGTCGGCGTGATTTCGCCGTATGTCAGCCTGTTTTTTGCCGATCGCGGTTTCTCGCCCGTGCAGATCGGCGTGCTGATGGCCTGCTTCCAGCTCAGCCGCATCGTGGGTCCGTACCTGTGGGGATGGCTGTCGGACGTCATGCATACGCGGGTGAAGCTGCTGCGGCTGGCGGCTATCACGGCCTTGCTGGCGTTCCTGCTGGTACCCGGCGTACATAGCTACGGCGGCATGATGGCCATGATGATCGGGCTCAACCTGATTACCAGTGCCATGTCGCCGCTCGGCGATGCACTGACCATATCCACCTTGCGGCGTCACGGTGCGTTCGACCACCGTTACGGGCGCGTACGGATGTTCGGCTCGGCGGGCTTCATTGCCGCGGTATTGCTTGGCGGGGCGCTGTTCGAACGCTACGGCATGTCCGCGTTTCCGTGGCTGGCCAGTGCGATGCTGGGCCTGTTCCTGCTGGTGGTATTCGGCATGCGCGATTCGCCCGACGAAGGGCCGCGCATCGCGCCGCCGCCGGCGCTGCCATTGTTGCGCCGTCCCGATGTGGCGTGGTTCCTGGCGTCGGCATTCCTGATGATGTTCGCGCATGCCGCGCTCTACGTGTTCTATTCGCTTTATCTCGAACAACTGGGCTACAGCAAGCTGGCCATCGGCGTGATGTGGACCATCGGCGTGGTGGCCGAGATCGTATTTTTCTTCTATCAGGGCAAGCTGTTCGGCGCACTGACGCTGCGCACGATCCTGGCCGGCACCTTTGTGCTGGCGGCGCTGCGGTTCGGGCTGACCGGCTACTTCGCGCAGTACGCTTGGCAGATGGCGGCAGTACAGGTCCTGCATGCCGCCACCTTTGCCGCCCACCACAGCGCCAGCCTCAAGCGCCTGCAGCGCTGGTTCGCCGGACCGTTGCAAGGCCGGGGGCAGGCGCTGTACACCGGCATCTCCTACGGAGTCGGCGGCACGCTTGGTGGACTCGCGATGGGTTGGACGTGGAAGACGCTGGCCCCGATGCACACGTTTGGACTCGCCGCGCTGGCCGCCTTGCTTGGTGCGGCATGCGCGGCGATGAGCTTCCGCGGCGAGCGCGGGATGGCCGGCGCGGACTGAACCCGTTGTCGATATTGCAAGAGCGGGCGTGGCGCTAGGCCGCGTCGCCCGCGAGTTCCTGCGCGACCCGTTCCGCAATCGCCAGCGACGATGTCAGCCCCGGCGATTCGATCCCGAACAGGTTGACCAGTCCCGACACGCCGTGCGTGCGCGGTCCGTCGATACGGAAATCGGCGGCGGTTTCCTTCGGTCCGCTGATTTTCGGGCGAATCCCTGCATAGCCGGGTTGTAGCGCGCCATCGGCCAGCCCCGGCCAGTAGCGGCGCACCTCGTCGTAGAAGCTGTCCGCATCGTGCGGCGGTACGCTGTACTCGATCTCGTCGATCCAGCGCACATTGGGGCCGAAGCGGGCCTGCCCACCAAGGTCCAGCGTCAGGTGCACGCCAAGGCCGGCGGCTTCCGGTACCGGATAGATCAGCCGCGAGAATGGCGCACGGCCGGCCAGCGTGAAATAGCAACCCTTGGCGTAGTACTGCGCCGGAATGTGTTCGG
The DNA here is from genome assembly GCF_057315035.1 of Cupriavidus sp. NCBI lineage: Bacteria > Pseudomonadati > Pseudomonadota > Betaproteobacteria > Burkholderiales > Burkholderiaceae > Cupriavidus > Cupriavidus sp. Next base: position 107,744 of record NZ_DBHKYV010000015.1, read on the forward strand.
GCGGAATGCCGTCGATACGGCGGGCGAGTTCGGGGGCGGTCAGGCCGGCCGAATTGACGACGGTGCGCGCCAGCAACGTGGTTGCGCCATCCTGCGCGCCAACTTCGAGACGAATGCCTTGCGGCGTGACGGCACCCGACAGCACCGGCGACTGGACGGCCAGCATCGCGCCTGCCTGCTCGGCATCGCCGAGCAGCGCGGTCATCAGTCCATGGCTGTCGATGATGCCAGTCGATGGCGACAGCAGCGCCGCGTGGCATTCGAGTTGCGGTTCCAGTGTGCGCGCTTCTTCGCGGGTCAGCATCTGCAGGTCATGCACGCCGTTGGCTTCGGCCTTGGCGCGGATGCCCGCCAGCGTGGCAACCTGCGCTTCGCTGGTGGCGACGATGAGCTTGCCACAGCGCTGGTGCGTGACGTGATGGCTGGCGCAATAGTCGTAGAGCATGGCCTTGCCACGCACGCACAGTTCCGCTTTCAGCGATCCGGCGGGGTAGTAGATACCGGCGTGGATCACTTCGCTGTTGCGGGCGCTGGTGATCGTGCCGAAGGCGTTCTCGGCTTCGAGGATGATGACCTCGCGGCCCTGCTGCGCCAGCGCGCGTGCCACGGCCAGTCCAACCACGCCGGCGCCGATCACGACGCAATCCACTTGTTCCATCTGTCTACTCCTGGTGTGTCCTGGTGTTCAGTCGAGTCCCATGCGCGCTGCGGCCGCGCTCAGGTGCGCAGTGGCCGCGGCGCGCGCGGCAACGGGATCGCCCGCGGCAATCGCGTCGACCAGCGCCACGTGCTCCGCGTCGGCCGCGCGCGGTGTGCCCTGACGAGCGTGCAACCGCGCGCTGTTTTCCCAGGCGCGCTGGCGCGCGCTCAGCAGTTGCTGGCTCACGAAGTCGGTCAGGCCGGTAAAGCAGGGGTTGTGCGCGGCACCGGCAATCGCGTGATGAAACGCGATGTCGGCTGCGGCGGCGCTCGGGAAATCGTCGGCATGACTGTGCATGGCGTCGAGCGCCTCGCGGATGCGAACCAGGTCTGCGTCGGTCCGGCGCAGCGCCGCCATTTCGGCGCAGGCGGTTTCCACCACGCGCCGCAATTCGAACAACTGGGCCAGGGTGGGTCCGCCCTCCGGTGCGCTGGCCACGCGCCAGACCTGGCCGCCTGGCGTCTCCGAAACATACGCGCCAGACCCCTTGCGCGTTACCAGCACACCGTCGGCCTTGAGCAGCGCTATGGCCTCGCGCACGATCGGTCGGCTGACATCGAAGCTGCCGGCCAGCGTGGCTTCTGCAGGCAGCCGGGCGCCGGCGGCGAAGCGTCCCGCCGCGATCTCGTCGCGCAGGTGCTGGGCGATACGGCTGGGAAGCGAGGCGGGGCGGGGCAGGCGTTCCATCGAATACGGTACTTTTACTCGTTTAGTCTGTCAGGCTGTCTGACAGCTTTACTCTGGAAGTCGAATTCTCAAGCCAAGCTTGATGCCAGTCAAGGGCCTGCAAGCCGAGTGGCGGTGGAATGGCGAAGACACCACAAAGGGTTTATCCCAGATGTCTTGCCCCGGATGTGGGGTCAAGGTTCTGTCACATTGGTCGATAGCAGACGCATCACCGGTTGATGTCGTCGTCGACAGCGGCCGCCCATCCCGATTTCCTGCGTCGGCTCGATAGCTGCCGGCGTACTTCATGGAGAGTCCCTCACGCCATGATTCCGCTAACTCCCCAGGACCTGCCCGTTGGGCAGCCGCTGCCATGGTCGCTGCTCGATGGCCAGGGCAATCTGATGCTCGGCAGCGGCAGCATCATTCCCGATGAGCGCGATCTGGCACTGGTGTTCCGGCACGGCACGGTCTGCCGTCCCGATGACATGCCCGAGGCCGGCAACGAGCCCGACGCCCAGGGCGCATCGCGCCTGAGTGCCGGGCCGCTTGGCCTGCAGGTTGGCACCTTGCTCCATGTGAAGTTGCCCGGTGACAGCTCACGCGCGGCGGCGAGCCGCCTGATCGGCTTTATCGAACAAGGGCTGTTTGTTACGTGGCCCACGCTGGGCGGCCGCGAACTGGCCATCAATGCCGGCGAGACGCTGCTGTTGCGCGGTTTCTCGGGCCACGCCATCCACAGCTTCACCTCGACGATTACGGCGGTATGCCGGAGCCCGTTCCGCTACCTGGTGCTGTCGGCGCCGGCGCAGACCGAGCAGATGCCGGTACGCCGCGCCACGCGTGTGCCCACGCGCCTGGCTGCCTACCTGCTCGACCATGTGGAAGAGGGCGACCCGGCCGCCGCCGAGGTCTGCGCGGATGAACGCATGAGCGAGGGGTTGGCACGTCTTGGCCTGTTGTCGGACCTCAGTACCGGCGGCGCGCTGGTGCAGACCTCGTCCCCGGCGCCTGCCGTGGGCCAGAAGGTTCGTCTGCGCTTTCACCTGCGTACCGCCTCACTAGATGCCGAAGTCCTGGTGGACGGTTCGGTACGCAGTTCGTCCGCCCAGGACGACGATCAGTTTCCCGCCTTCAGCGTGGCCTTCGACGCCTTGGGCGAGCGCGAGCTGACGCTGCTCCAGTGCTTTGTCTACGAGCAACTGCTGGCTACATCCTGCATGCCTGTGTGAGCCCGGCCCGGCCCACCCCGGTTTGCTGATGGCTACGCCATCCGTGTCATAGTCTTGTCCCTGCGCGCGCAGATGCTCCCCGGTTCATCCGGGCATCGCGCGCCCCTGACGTCCGCAAGCTCCCGGCAGCCTTCACGTTCCGCACGCGGCCCCTTGCATTAGCCGCATCTGCTGCGTCGTTTTTCTCCTCTGCACTCTCTCCCCCTGCAACTCAGATTGCTTCGGATACTTGGTCCCTGTACCAGATTGTCGCCTTTGATTGCCGCTTGCCGTGTGTCAATCCACGCGCATCCGGGCAGGCGTACGGTGATGGGCGGCTGAGGTTTTTCCGACAGAGGTTCCCCATGAAAAAGAAGCTGTCCCTACGTATCGCCGCGGCAATCGTGGCGATCGGCATCGTTGCCTTTCTTGCGCTCACAGCGCCTTCCACCTGGAGGCTGCTACACGCACCGCGCGATTTGCCGGATGCGTCGACGCCGGACCTGAAGAACGGACGCACATTGTTCCTGGCCGGTGACTGTGCCACATGCCATGCATCGACAGGCAAGGGCGATCACACGTTGCTTGGTGGCGGCCGCTCGCTGGACACCGCGTTCGGCACCTTCCACATGCCGAACATTTCCTCGCATCCGCGCGATGGTATCGGCGGTTGGACACTGGAGCAGTTCATCCTGGCCATGCGCGAGGGTGTGCTGCCCGACAAGGGCAATGCCTATCCCGCCTTTCCCTATACCTCGTACCAGCGCATGACTGCCAATGATCTGCGCGACCTCTTTGCGTACATGCAATCGCTGCCGCAGGTAGAGGGCAAGGTGCCCGACCACGAACTGAAATTCCCGTTCTCGATGCGTCGTGGTGTCGGCCTGTGGCGCCTGGCATTTCTCGATGGCAAGCCACTGGCGGATGTCCCATCGGACCGTGGCGAGCTCTGGCATCGTGGCCGCTATCTGGTGGAAGGGGCAGGCCATTGCGTGGAGTGTCATTCGCCGCGCAACGTGGCCGGCGCAGTACCGTTTGCGAAGCGCTTCTCCGGTGGTCCCAATCCAGAAGGAACGGGATATATCCCGAACATCACGCCGGACGAGACCGGGATTGGCTACTGGTCGGCCAACGATATCGCGCGCTATCTCGAGGAAGGTGTCAGTCCGATTGGCATGAAGGCCGGCGGTGACATGAAGGAAGTCATCGAGAACACCTCGCGATTGACGCCGCAAGACCGGCTTGCGATGGCCGAGTACCTCAAATCCGTGCCCGCGGTGGAGGCGCCGAATGCCGGGGCGCCGAAGCCGAACCGTACCGAGCAGGTGGTCATGCTGCCCGCCGCACATGCCGCGGCGGGACCGTCGAAGCTTGGGGCGCTGGCGGCGTCTCCCGATGTACTTGCCAGCGGCGATGCGTTCTACGTCGTGTCACCCACGCCATTCACGCTGGAGCAGGCTGCCGGCGGCACGGCCGAGGATGGCAAGCTGCTTGGTGCGACAAGGCTGGCGGTGTTGTCACGCGAGGGTGGGCGGATGCAGGTGCGCGTGGATGGCTGGCAGCTCGAAGGTTCCGAAAGCGCGCTCTATGCGTTGCAGGGCCAGCGCATCCTGCAGGCCGTGCTGTCACCCGAGGCGATTGCAAAGGTAAAGCGCGTGACATCCGTGCAGGACGAGCATACGGGACAGCAGTGGCATCAGGTCAGCCTGGCGGTCTGGATCGCCCAGAAGGACTTGTCGGCCGACCTCACGCAGTTGTGGCGCCATGCCGACGAAACCTATCGAGCGTCTTGCGCCACGTGTCATGCGCTGCCGCACAGCCAGGACTTTCTCGCAAATCAGTGGATTGGCACGCTCGGGGCAATGAAACGCTATACGTCGCTGGACGACGCGGAGTACCGGTTGCTGTTGTCGTGGCTGCAATATCACTCGAAGGACGTAGGCGCGTCGTCAAAGGGCACCCATCCATGAGCGCACTCGCACAACGCGCCGTGGTAGTCGATGTCGTCGAGGCATCGGTGCTGGAGTGGGCGGCGGGCTTGCTGGCGGCGCCGCCGGCGCAAGCCGATATTGCACGGCTGCAATCACCGGAGGGCAAGGCGTTGCTCGACGCCATCGCCAGCGAATGGACCTGCCAGGCTGCCATGCGCCAGATTTTCGCGGCGCTGGACCCGGCCAGGCCCGCATCGACCATCGCGCTGGACTTGTCAGTCGCCTACACACGCCTGTTTGAAGCCATTGCGGGCAACCCCGCGATATCGCTGTACGAAAGCACCTATACCGTCGCGGGGCGTCCGGGCCCGGGCACACCCAGGCTGTATGGCAGCCCAGCCAACGAAATGCGTGAGTTGCTGCAACGCTTTGGCCTGAGCATCGGTGCGGTTCGTGAGCCACCGGATCACTTATCGATCGAACTCGCGCTGTATGCAGTGCTGCGGCGCAGGGGCGACGCCGCAGGCGTTGCATTGATGCGTGAACGACTCGAGCGCTGGGTGCCAGCGTTCATCGACGGATGCGTTGCGATGGATCCGGACGGCTTCTACGGCGGCCTGGCCCAGTTGCTGAACAACCTGCTGGAGGCGGTAGTGCCGGACGCACGGCTTCAAGCTCAAGCAGCCTCTATCCCCAATACTCAAGACGGGAGTCACTATGCCGAATGAAACCAGGATGACGGGAACGAACCTGTCCCGCCGCCGCTTTATCCAGGGGGCGCTGGCCACGGGCGCGTTGGGGTCCGCTGGCGCCACGTTGCTGGCGTCGGGCGCGCGCGCTGCTGCAAAGGAGGGCGGCCGTGAGGTACTGACGGGATCGCATTGGGGGGCGTTCTACATGCGCGTGGAAAATGGCCGCGCCGTGGGCATCAGGCCATGGGAGCGGGACCCCCATCCATCGCACCAGCTTCCTGGCGTTCTCGATTCCATCTATTCGCCCACGCGCATCCGCTATCCGATGGTCCGGCGCGCGTGGCTCGAACGCGGACCCGGCAGTGACCCTGAGGCGCGCGGCAAGGGCGAGTTCGTACGGGTTAGCTGGGACAAGGCGCTCGATCTCGTGGCGGCGGAACTGGACCGCGTGCGCAAGAAGCATGGCCCCACGTCAATCTTCGGTGGTTCCTATGGGTGGAAAAGTCCAGGCAAGCTGCATAACTGCCAGACGCTGCTGGCTCGTGCGTTGACTGTCAACGGTGGCTTTGTCAGCCGCAGCGGAGACTATTCGACGGGCGCCGCGCAGGTGATCCTGCCTTATGTAGTCGGTTCGATCGATGTCTACGAGCAACCCACCACATGGCCAGTGCTGGCTGAGCATACGGAACTGATGGTCTTCTGGGCCGCCAATCCGGTTGTCACGAACCAGATTGGCTGGCAGGTGCCTGACCACGGTGCCTATCCGGGCATGGAGGCGCTAAAGAAGAAGGGCGTCAAGGTGATCTGCATCGATCCCGTCAGGACCGAGACCTGCCGCTACTTCAATGCCGAATGGCTGGCGCCGCGGCCACATACCGACGTGGCAATGATGCTTGGCATTGCGCACACGCTGTACACCGAAAACCTGCACGATGCAAAGTTCCTGACGCGCTATACGACCGGCTTCGACCGCTTTGTTCCGTATCTCACCGGCAAGTCCGACGGCGTGCCCAAGGATGCCCGATGGGCGGCGGACATCTGTGAGATTCCCGCCGACACCATCCGTGAACTGGCGCGCCGCTTTGCGTCGAAACGGACCATGCTCGCGGCGGGATGGTCGATCCAGCGTCAGCATCATGGAGAACAGTCACACTGGATGCTCGTCACGCTGGCTGCCATGCTTGGGCAGATCGGCCTGCCGGGCGGCGGCTATGGCTTTACCTATCACTATGCCAATGGCGGCAGTCCGACGGCCACGGGGCCGGTGCTGCCCGGTATCGTCGGCGGTGCCAAGCCGCCTCCGGGTTCGGAATGGCTCGAGGCGGGAGGCACCGAGACCATTCCGGTCTCGCGTATCGTCGAGATGCTCGAGAATCCCGGCAAGCCCTACGATTTCAATGGCAAGCGGGCGAAGTACCCCGATATCCGCCTGGCCTACTGGGTGGGTGGCAATCCATTCATGCATCATCAGGATCGCAACCGGATGCTCAAGGCCTGGCACAAGCTCGAGACGTTTATCGTGCAGGATTTCCAGTGGACGGCCAGCGCGCGCCATGCCGATATCGTGCTGCCTTGCACGACCAGCTATGAACGCAATGACATCGAAGGCATTGGCGATTACTCGATGAGCCATTTCCTTGCCATGCGCAAGGTAGTGGACCCGCTGTTCGAGGCGCGCAACGACTACGACATCTTCGCGGCGATCTGCGAACGGATGGGCACCGGCAAGGCCTTTACCGAAGGACGTGACGAGATGGCATGGATCCGCACGTTCTACGAGGCGGCTCGTGTCCAGGCACGCGGCAAGCGTATGGAAATGCCGGTGTTCGATGTGTTCTGGAACAGCAACAAGCCATTGGCATTCCCGATCGGTGACGAGGCGAAGCGTTATGTCCGGCACAAGGAATTCCGCGACGATCCACTGCTCAATGCGCTTGGCACGGCCTCGGGGCGTATCGAAATCTTTTCCTCGAATATTGCGCGCATGAATTACGACGATTGCCCGCCGCACCCGACGTGGATGGAGCCGATCGAGCGGCTGGGCCGCTCCGCGGCCAGGTACCCATTGCATGTATCCAGTGGTCACCCGAACAGCCGTCTCCATTCGCAGCTATGCGGGACGGTGCTGCGCAAGGCCTATACCGTCAAGGGGCGCGAACCGTGCCTGATCCATCCGGAAGATGCCAGGGCGCGGGGTATTGTCGATGGCGATATCGTTCGCGTGTTCAACGATCGCGGACAGATGCTGGCTGGCGCCAGGCTGACCGACGATATCCGGCGCGGGGTCATCCGGGTGTCGGAGGGCGGGTGGTATGACCCTGCCGAGCCGGGCAAGCCTGGAACGCTGTGTCGTTATGGCGACGTGAACAACCTGACTACCGGCATCGGCACCTCGAAGCTGGCACAAGGCAATTGCGGACACACCGTGATGGCCGACGTGGAGAAGTATCGCGGCGACAAGGTGCCTGTCGTCGGCGTGTTCAATGCGCCACACGGTGCAGACGCCTGAGCGGTCACAGCAAGAAAAACGCCGGCCAGTGGCCGGCGTGCTCGCGTTGATTTACGTCCCTTGCGTGGCTTACATGCCCACGTAGTTCGGACCGCCACCGCCTTCGGGCGTGACCCACACGATATTCTGCGTCGGGTCCTTGATGTCGCAGGTCTTGCAGTGCACGCAGTTCTGCGCGTTGATCTGCAGGCGTTCCTTCCCGTCATCGTTCTGCACGAACTCGTACACGCCAGCCGGGCAGTAGCGCGACTCGGGGCCGGCGTACTTCTCCCAGTTGATGTTGACCGGCACGCTGGCATCCTTGAGTGTCAGGTGGGCGGGCTGGTTCTCTTCGTGGTTCGTGTTGCTGATGAACACCGACGACAGGCGGTCGAACGTGAGCTTGCCGTCCGGCTTCGGATACTCGATCTTCTGGCACTCGGCGGCCGGCTTCAGGTACACGTGGTCCGGCTTGGTGCGGTGGATGGTCCAGGGCGGATTACGGATGCCGAGCTTGGGCAGCAGCCATTGCTCGATACCGGTCATCAGCGTGGCCGTGGTACGGCCCTTCTTGAACCATTGCTTGAAGTTCTTGGCCTGCAGCAGCTCCTTGTGCAGCCAGCTCTGTTCGAATGCAGCCGGGTAGGCGGTCAGTTCGTCGTGCTGGCGGCCGGCCTGCAGCGCGTCGTATGCGGCCTCGGCGGCCATCATGCCGGTCTTGATCGCGGCGTGGCTGCCCTTGATGCGCGAGGCATTCAGGTAGCCGGCATCGCAGCCGACCAGTGCACCGCCCGGGAACACCGTCTTGGGCAGCGACAGCAGGCCGCCGGCCGTGATCGCGCGCGCGCCATAGCCGATGCGCTTGCCACCTTCGAAATACTGGCGGATTTCCGGATGCGTCTTGAAGCGCTGGAATTCCTCGAACGGCGACAGCCATGGGTTGGTGTAGTCAAGGCCCACCACGAAGCCGACCGCAACCTTGTTGTCCTCCATGTGATAGAGGAACGAACCACCGTAGGTGGCCGGGTCCAGCGGCCAGCCGGCCGTGTGAACCACCAGGCCGGGCTGGTGCTTGGCCGGGTCGATTTCCCACAGTTCCTTCAGGCCGATGCCGTAGCTCTGCGGATCGCGGCCGGCGTCGAGCTTGAAGTTGGCGATGATCTGCTTGCCCAGGTGGCCACGCGCACCTTCGGCGAAGATCGTGTACTTGGCATGGAGCTCCATGCCGAGCTGGAAATTCTCGGTCGGCTCGCCTTCCTTGTTGATGCCAAGGTTGCCGGTGGCCACGCCCTTGACCGAGCCGTCGTCGTTGTAGAGTACCTCGGCGGCCGGGAAGCCCGGGAAGATCTCCACGCCCAGCGCCTCGGCCTGCTGGCCCAGCCAGCGCACGAAGTTCGACAGGCTGACGATGTAATTGCCTTCGTTGTGGAAGCACTCGGGCAGCAGCGGGGCGCCCTTGGAGCCGTTCTGGTCGAGGAACAGGAACTTGTCTTCGGTGACCGGCTGGTTCAGCGGTGCGCCCAGTTCCTTCCAGTTCGGGATCAGCTCGTTGAGCGCGATCGGGTCCATAATGGCGCCCGACAGGATATGTGCGCCGGGCTCGGAGCCTTTTTCAAGCACGCAGACGTTGACGTCGCCGCCTTTTTCCGCCGCCAGTTGTTTCAGGCGGATGGCCGTGGCCAGGCCGCCCGGGCCGCCGCCAACGATGACGACGTCGTACTCCATGGCTTCGCGCGGGCCGAACTGCTCGACGAGCTGTTGCTGATCCATTGTCTCTAACCCTCTGTTTCTTCTGGGCGGCAATACTGCCGCAAGGTTTGCAGCCCGTGTTGCGGACCTGCAGTTTGTGGGATGCGGTGATCGATGCTCTGCGGAACCGGGAGCGGGCGGGGAGCGAGGCTGGCCCGTATCGGGCGGCATGCGGGAGCCGGTCGGGCTCGGTGCGGCATGCGCGGCGGACAGGTTTGCCGGCGGGTTACCGGGCCTGAACTAGGCGTTTTTCCTCTTTCCCTTTGGGGACCAAGTTCTTAGAATCTTCGGCATTGTCCGGGACTCGACACCCTCAGGCAAGATATTTTTTTGAACGACCGTTCTTTTTTTTGCTAAGCTGCGGCCACATCGCTGTACAGCCCGCTGTACAGGGCGCTCGCGCCGTACGGTGTGTCCGGATGCCCCTATACCGAGGTAATCATGGGTTTGTCGATCAATCTGGAAGGCAAGGTTGCGCTGGTGACCGGTGCCTCAAGCGGGCTGGGAACGCGTTTCGCCAATGTGCTGGCGTCTGCCGGCGCCAAGGTGATACTGGCTTCGCGCCGCGTGGAACGGCTCAAGGAATTGCGTGCCTCGATCGAGGCCGATGGGGGCAGCGCCCATGTGGTGCGCCTGGACGTGACCGACCCGGACAGCATCCGCGCCGCCGTGGCGCATGCCGAAACCGAGGCGGGCGCCATCGATATCCTCGTGAACAACTCGGGCGTCTCCACCACGCAGAAGCTGACCGACGTGACGGCCGACGACTTCGATTTCGTCTTCGATACCAATACGCGCGGCGCGTTTTTCGTGGCCCAGGAAGTGGCCAAGCGCATGATCGCGCGGGCCAAGGGCGCCGAAAAGCAGGGCAATCCGCTGCCGCAGGCGCGCATTGTCAATATTGCGTCAGTGGCCGGTCTCAAGGTACTGTCGCAGATTGGTGTCTACTGCATGAGCAAGGCCGCCGTGGTGCATATGACCAAGGCCATGGCCCTGGAGTGGGCGCGTCACGGTATCAACGTGAACGCGATCTGCCCCGGCTATATCGACACCGAAATCAACCACCACCACTGGGATTCCGATGCGGGGCAGAAGCTGATCCAGATGCTGCCGCGCAAGCGCCTGGGCCGACCCGAAGACCTCGACGGCCTCTTGCTGCTGCTGGCATCCGATGCATCGCGCTTTATCAACGGCGCGGTGGTCACTGCCGACGATGGCATGGTCTGACCGCTGACCCTTCCGGGGCAGGGGACGGCCAATAACAAGAAGCAACAACAAGAAGCAATGAAAAAAGTCGCGCGGCGGCCGCAATGGCCCCGGGCGGACCGGACCGGAGGCCGGGGGTAGATGGATCAAGACAAGGAGGCACGGCGCGACGCCGTGCCGCAGCACGTCGTCGACTCGGTAATCATTCCCGAAGCCGCCGACGAGGCGCGCGACAGCGAATTCCGCATTTCACCGCGTATCGAAGACTGGATTGGCGTGATCGTAATGGTGCTGCTGGTGGCCATCACGTTCGCCAACGTGGTAGTCCGTTACTTCACCGACGAATCGTTCGCCTGGACCGAGGAATTCTCGGTATTCCTGATGATCGTGCTGGCACTGGTGGCCGGCAGCGCGGCGGTGGCGCGCGATCGCAACATCCGCATCGAGTTCTTCTTCGAGCGTGGCAGCGCCGCGCGGCAGAAGCGGCTGGCCATCCTGTCGGCCGTCGGCGTGGCGGTGATGTTCGTGGCGCTGGCCGTGCTTGGCGCGCGTATCACGTGGGATGAGTACACGTTTGGCGAGACTTCGCCCGGCATTGGCGTGCCAAGCTGGTGGTACTCGGTCTGGCTGCCGGTGCTGTCGCTGGCCATCGCGCTGCGGGCACTGGCTCTGGCACTGCGCAATCTTCGCGCGCTCAAGTCCCTGACATCCCTGAAGTCCCGGGAGCAGGGTGGGGAGCGTGCGCAATGACGCTGGTTGCCATCATTCTCTTCGTGGTCTTTATCGGCCTGATGCTGCTGGGTGTGCCGATTGGCGTGTCGCTGGGCCTGGGCGGGCTGGTGGCCATTGGCCTGTCGAACCTCGATACGCAGATGTTCGGCCTGCTGGCCGTGCCGCAGAACTTCTACGCCGGACTGGCCAAGTATCCACTGCTGGCGATCCCGATGTTCGTGCTGGTGGGGTCGATCTTCGACCGCTCCGGCGTGGCGCAGCGGCTCGTCACGTTTGCGATTGCCATCGTCGGACGCGGCCCGGGCATGCTGCCGCTGGTGGCCATCCTGGTGGCAATGTTCCTCGGCGGCATCTCGGGCTCCGGCCCGGCCAACGCCGCGGCCGTGGGTGGCGTGATGATCGCGGCAATGTCGCGCGCCGGCTATCCGGGCTCGTACAGCGCCGCGGTAGTGGGCGCGGCCGCCGCGACCGACATCCTGATTCCGCCGTCGGTGGCCTTCATCATCTATAGCGTGCTGGTGCCCGGCGCATCGGTGCCGGCGCTGTTCGCGGCGGGCATGATCCCCGGCATCCTGGCCGGCGTGGCGCTGATCGTGCCGGCCGTATGGCTGGCGCGCAAGCACAACATGGGGCATATCGAGGCCGGACTGCCGCGTCCGCCGTTCTGGAAGAGCCTGCGCGAAGCCGCCTGGGGCCTGGTGGCGCCGTTCCTGATCCTGGGCGGCATGCGCGCCGGCTGGTTCACGCCGACCGAGGCCGCCGTGGTGGCCGTGGTCTATGGCCTGTTCGTCGGCATGGTGATCTACCGCAGCATTGGCCTGCGCGACCTGTTCACGATCTTCCAGGAGGCGGCGGAAACCTCGGCCGTGATCCTGCTGGTGGTGGCGCTGGCCGGCATCTTTGCCTATGCACTGTCCACGCTGGGCGTGATCGATCCGCTGGCTCATGCCATTGCGAATTCGGGTCTCGGCGAATACGGCGTGCTGGCGTTGATCGTGCTGCTGCTGATGACAGTGGGCATGTTCCTGGACGGCATCTCGATCTTCCTGATCTTCGTGCCGTTGCTGCTGCCGATTGCCAATGCATTCCACTGGAATCCGGTGTGGTTCGGCGTGGTGCTGACGCTGAAGGTGGCGCTGGGCCAGTTCACGCCACCGCTGGCCGTGAACCTGATGGTCTCGTGCCGCATCGCCCGCGTGCGCATGGAAGAGACCGTGCCATGGGTGATCTGGATGCTGCTGGCGATGTTTATCGCGATGCTGATGGTGCTGGCCTATCCGCCGCTGGCCACGTGGCTGCCCGAACGCCTGGGCTACTGATTTGCAATGAACGACAAGATGAAACGAGGAGATTCCCGCATGAAACGCCGTGCCCTGATGCTGTCCGTTGCCGCCTCGATTGCCGCCGCCGCGCTGATGCCGGCTGGCGCGATGGCGCAGACCTACAAGTCCGAGTACAAGATGTCGCTGGTGCTGGGCCCCGCGTTCCCGTGGGGCAAGGGCGGCGAGATCTGGGCGGACCTGGTGCGCCAGCGTACCAACGGCCGCATCAACATCAAGCTGTATCCGGGTACGTCGCTGGTGGCCGGCGACCAGACGCGCGAGTTCTCGGCGATTCGCCAGGGCGTGATCGACATGGCCGTGGGCTCGACCATCAACTGGTCTCCGCAGGTCAAGGAACTGAACCTGTTCTCGTTGCCGTTCCTGATGCCCGACTACAAGGCGCTCGACTCGCTGACCCAGGGCGAAGTGGGCAAGTCGCTTTTCACCACGCTGGAGAAGGCGGGCGTGGTGCCGCTGGCCTGGGGTGAGAACGGCTTCCGCGAGGTGTCGAACTCCAAGCACGAGATCCGCAAGCCGGAAGACCTCAAGGGCCTGAAGCTGCGCGTGGTGGGTTCGCCGCTGTATATCGAGACGTTCAATGCGCTCGGCGCCAACCCGACGCAGATGAGTTGGGCCGATGCGCAGCCCGCCATGGCCTCGGGCGCCGTGGATGGCCAGGAGAATCCGCAGAGCGTGTTTGCCGCCGCCAAGCTCTACACGGTAGGCCAGAAGTACGTGACCACGTGGGGCTATGTGGCCGATCCGCTGATCTTCGTGGTCAACAAGCAGATCTGGGAAAGCTGGACCCCGGCCGATCGCGACATCGTGAAGCAGGCCGCCATCGACGCCGGCAAGCAGGAAATCGCGCTGGCCCGCAAGGGCCTGGTCGAATCCGGCGCGCCGGCGTGGAAGGACATGGAACAGCACGGTGTGAAGGTGACCGCGCTGACGCCGGCCGAACACGACGCGTTCCGCAAGGCCACCACCAAGGTCTACGACAAGTGGAAGAAGCAGATCGGTGCTGACCTGGTAACCAAGGCTGAAACATCGATCGCTAAGCGTTGAATGAGGTCATAGGTGTGATCCGGTGCATGGCGGCATTTTGAGCCGCCAGCCCTCTCCCCCAACCCCTCTCCCGCGCGCGGGAGAGGGGAGCAGCGTCCCCTAGTGGTTCACCAGGCGCTGGACCAGGTCCACGGCGGTATGGGCGCCATACTTCTTCATTAGCCGCGCGCGATAGATGTCCACTGTGCGTGGGCTGATTGCCAGCAGCTTGCCAATCTGCTTGCTGGTTTTTCCTTCCACCAGTTGTGCGGCAATATCGCGTTCGCGTGCGGTCAGTTCGGCCGTGACGGGCCGCTTCTGCGACAGGTCCTCGAAGGTCCAGATGCCGGCGCCCAGTGGGTCCTTGCGATCCAGCGCGCGGCCGGTCACGTGGCACCAGAACAGCTCGCCATTGGCCCGTTTCATGATCCGCTCGTCGGAATACAGCCCCTTGGTGTTCATGACCGGTACGATCCGGGCGCCGGTTCGTTCGAACTCGTCGGCGGTGGGATAGAGTACCTGGAACGACTCGCCCACCAGCGCATCGCGCGTGGTGCCGAAGATCCGGCAGACCTCGTCATTGCAATCCTCGATCATGCGGGCGCGCGACAGCACCAGCCCGACGGGGGCCATCTGGAAAGCGGTCTGGTAGTCGATGGACGGCATTATCCCTTATGTACTTTTACGTAATGGCGTTGGCGGTATCCATTGACGTATGCTTTGGGGCGTCAACGGCGGCGCCTGACCGCCGATTGTACCGTTACAATTTCCGCGTGTGGCCAGCCGGCCGCGCAGCGGGACTACCGAGGAAGGAGCAAACATGAACAAGGTCTACGCCAGCGCCGCCGAGGCGCTTGCGGGCGTCGTACGCGACGGCCAGACGATCGCCGTGGGTGGTTTCGGCCTGTGCGGCATCCCTGAAGCGCTGATCGCCGCGCTGCGCGACAGCGGCACGAAGCAACTCACCTGCATCTCCAACAACGCCGGCGTGGACGGCTTTGGCCTGGGCCTGCTGCTGGCCACGCGGCAGATCAAGAAGATGATCTCGTCATACGTGGGCGAGAACAAGGAGTTCGAGCGCCAGTACCTGGCCGGCGAACTCGAACTGGAGTTCACGCCGCAGGGCACGCTGGCCGAAAAGCTGCGCGCCGGCGGTTCCGGCATCCCGGCCTTCTTTACCAAGACCGGCGTGGGCACGATCGTGGCCGATGGCAAGGAAGTGCGCGAGTTCAACGGCGACCAGTATGTGATGGAGCGCTCGCTGGTGTCGGACGTGGCTCTGGTCAAGGCCCAGAAGGCCGACAAGGCCGGCAACCTGGTGTTCCGCCGCACCGCGCGCAACTTCAACCCGGTGTGCGCGATGTCCGGCAAGATCACGGTGGCCGAAGTGGAAGAGATCGTCGAGATCGGCGAGATCGATCCCGATGACGTGCATCTGCCTGGCATCTTCGTGCACCGCATCGTGCTGAACACGACCCCCGAGAAACGCATCGAACAGCGCACCGTGCGTGCCAAGTAAGGAGACAGATCATGGCATGGACACGTGATGAAATGGCCGCGCGCGCGGCCGCCGAGCTGCAGGATGGCTTCTACGTAAACCTCGGCATCGGTCTGCCGACGCTGGTCGCCAACCATGTGCCGCAAGGCATGGAAGTGTGGCTGCAATCGGAAAACGGCTTGCTGGGTATCGGTCCGTTCCCGACCGAGGAAGAAGTGGACGCCGACATGATCAATGCCGGCAAGCAGACCGTGACGACGCTGCCCGGTTCGTCGATCTTCTCGTCGGCCGATTCGTTCGCGATGATTCGCGGCGGCAAGATCAACCTGGCCATCCTCGGTGCGATGCAGGTCAGCCAGCGCGGCGACCTGGCCAACTGGATGATCCCGGGCAAGATGGTCAAGGGCATGGGCGGCGCGATGGACCTGGTGGCCGGCGTGGGCCGCGTGGTGGTGTTGATGGAACACACCGCCAAGAAGAAGGATGGCACCGAGGACATCAAGATCCTCAAGGAGTGCAACCTGCCGCTGACCGGTGTGGGCGTGGTGAACCGCATCATCACGGACCTGGCGGTACTCGACGTAACGCCGCAAGGGCTGAAGCTCGTGGAAACCGCGCCGGGCGTGACGCGTGAAGAAGTCCAGGCCAAGACCGGCACCGAACTGATCTGACCTGTGGTGCGCCCCTCTCCCGCACGCGGGAGAGGGGACAGGGCAGGCCGTTCAATAAGCTGCCCGCCAGCTGCAACCTGCAACCCTACGACCCTACGACCCTACGACGCTACGACTTCACCTTGTTGTAGCTCGCAAATACCGATGCCGCGCCATCCGTCTTCACCAGCAGCACGTCGAACGGGTCCTTGCGCGGACCGTATTCCATGCCCGGCGATCCCGCCGGCATGCCCGGCACGGCCAGTCCGGCCGCCTTGGGCTTCGTGGCAACCAGTTTCCTGATATCCGCCGCCGGCACATGGCCTTCGATGCCATAGCCGTTGATGACCCCGGTGTGGCACGAGCCGAAGCGCTCCGGAATCCCGTACTTCTTGCGATAGACGCCGGTATCCTCGACATCGTGCGCGGTTACCGTGAAGCCGTTGTCACGCAGGTGCTTGACCCAGTCTTCACAACAGCCGCAGGTTGGGCTCTTGTAGACGTCGATGGCCAGCGGCTTCGGCGCCTGGGCCACCGCCATCAACGGCGACAGCAGCAGGGTGCCGGCGCCGAGCATGCGCAGCGCGTCGCGGCGCGAGTGCGATTGACGACCCGAACTCATGCGCACCTCCTTACTGGGCCACCCAGCCGCCATCCATGTTCCAGATCGCGCCGCGCACCTGTTTGGCCGCCTCGCTCGACAGGAACACCGCCAGTGCGCCGAGTTCATCCGGCGTGACAAACTGGCCCGACGGCTGCTTCTCGAGCACGAGTTCGCGCTTGGCCTGCTCGACCGGAATGCCTTCCTTCTGCGCGCGCGCCTCGACCTGTTTCTGCACCAGCGGCGTCAAGACCCAGCCCGGACAGATGGCGTTGGCGGTGATGCCGGTCTGCGCGGTTTCCAGGGCCGTAACCTTGGTGAAACCGACGATGCCGTGTTTGGCGGCCACATAGGCGGATTTTTCCGCCGAAGCCACCAGGCCGTGTGTCGACGCGACGTTGATGACGCGCCCCCAGTTCTTGGCCTTCATCGACGGCAGGGCAAGACGGGTGGTGTGGAAAGCTGAAGTCAGGTTGATGGCGATGATCGCGTCCCAGCGGTCCACCGGGAATTCCTCGATCTTGGCCACGAACTGGATGCCGGCGTTGTTGACCAGGATGTCGACGCCGCCGAAGTCCTTCTCGGCATAGCGCATCATGTCCTCGATTTCGGCGGCCTTGCTCATGTCGGCACCGTGATAGCCGACATGAATACCGCTACCGGCTTTGGCGATCTCCGCCTTTGCGCCGTCGGCGTCACCGAATCCGTTGACGATGATGTTGGCGCCTTGCGCGGCCAGGGCCTGCGCGATGCCGAGTCCGATACCGCTGGTCGAGCCCGTGACCAGTGCCGTCTTGCCTTTGAGCATGTAAGCCTCCGTCGGGAGTGTCGAGTGTCAGGATGTGCTGTGGCATTGTACTCGCAGGGCGTACAATCCGGCTTTGGCCCCGCGCCAGTGTTTGCAGGCGTTTTGGATTGGTTTCGCAGGGTTTCGCGGGGTTCCGCATTTGATTCGCAGTTGGTTTTGCTGTTCCGCAGGTATTTTCGAATAACCTCCACGCCGCAGGAATGCGGCGGCATCGAGCAGGGAGTCCAGATGTCTTCCAGTCCGCGCCTCGGCTTCGTCCAGTGCATCAGCCCGGCGGGCCTGCATCGCATGGCCTATCACGAATGGGGCGATCCCGCGAATCCGCGCGTGCTGATGTGCGTGCATGGCCTGACGCGTACCGGCCGCGACTTCGATGTGCTGGCGCGAGCGATGTCAGACCAGTATCGCGTGGTCTGCCCGGACGTGGTGGGCCGCGGGCGCTCCGAATGGCTTGCCGATCCGCGCCACTACGTCGTGCCGCAGTATGTGTCCGACATGGTCACACTGGTTGCACGGCTCAATGTCGACCAGGTGGACTGGTTCGGCACGTCGATGGGCGGGCTGATCGGCATGGGCCTGGCGGGTTTGCCGAAATCGCCGGTACGCAAGCTGCTGCTCAACGACGTGGGGCCGCGCATTACCGCGCAGGCGCTGGAGCGCATTGGCGCCTACCTGGGCCTGCCGGTGCGTTTCAAGACGTTCGAGGAAGGCCTGGCGTACCTGCAGACCATCAGCGCGTCGTTCGGCCGCCATACGCCGGAGCAGTGGCGCGAGTTGAACGGTGCGATCCTCAAGCCCGTGCAGGGTGTCGAGGGGCTGGAGTGGGGGCTGCACTACGACCCGGCGCTGGCCGTGCCGTTCCGGGAGACCCCGCCCGAGGCCGTGCAGGCCGGCGAGTTGGCGCTGTGGCATATGTTTGAGGCCGCACCGGGCCCGACGCTGATCGTGCGTGGCGCGCAGTCCGACCTGCTGCTGCGCGAAACGGTGGCCGAGATGGTGGCGCGCGGCAAGCAGGTATCGACCGTGGAGATCCCCGATGTCGGGCACGCGCCAACCTTCGTTGATCCGGCGCAGATTGCCATAGCCCGGGAATTCTTCCTGGGTACTTTATTTTTTTAGCAACGATTCTGAATCTGACATGAGCACCAACACCCTGAAGCGCGCCCACGTGGGCAAGCGTCTGTCCGAATACGCGGTCTACAACGGCGTGGTCTACCTGGCCGGCCAGGTGCCCGAGGTCGACCCCAAGGCCGACCTGCGAGGCCAGACCCGCGAGGTGCTGGGCCATATCGACCGTCTGCTGGCCGAGGCCGGCAGCGACAAGACGCGCATCCTGATGTGCCAGATCTTCCTGACCGACGTCACGCGCATCGGCGAGATGAACGAGGTCTGGGATGCGTGGGTGCCGCAGGGCAACACCCCGCCGCGTGCCACGGTGGAAGCAAAGCTGGCCAACCCCGACTATCTGATCGAAGTGGTGGTCACCGCCGCCCTCAACTGATGCCAGGCGATGTGACATGGTGACGTCGACGGAGCTGACGGGCCAGACCGCTGGCGTGCCCGACGCCGGGCTGGTCGAGCGCGCGCTGGCTTATGTGCGCGAAGTGGCCGACGGTGCCAAGCCGATCCTGCTGCCGACCGGCGAGAGCGTGCTGTCGCATGCCGAAGGGATGCTGCGCATCCTCGATGGCCTGCGCGTGGACGATGCCGCGCGCGCGTCCGCATGCCTGTTCGCGGCCGCGGCTTTCGTGCCCGGTGCCGAAGAGCAGATCGAGCCGCGCTTCGGCGAGGAAGTCGGGCGCCTGGTCAAGGGGGTACGCCAGTTGCTGCGCATCGGCGCGATCGCGGTGACGCAGACCGATGTGTCCGAGTCGTCGAAATCGCAGGTGGCCGCGCGCCAGGAGCAGGTCGAGGCCTTGCGCAAGATGCTGCTGGCCTTTGCGCAGGATATCCGCGTGGTGTTGGTCAGGCTGGCCTCAAGGCTGCAGACGCTGCGCTGGCTCGCGCAGACCAAGAACCCGCCGTTGCCGGGCGTGGCGCGCGAAACGCTCGATATCTATGCGCCGCTGGCCAACCGGCTCGGGATCTGGCAGATGAAGTGGGAGCTGGAGGACCTGGCATTCCGCTTCGAGCAGCCCGATACGTACAAGCGCATCGCGAAACTGCTCGACGAGAAGCGCATCGAGCGCGAGGGCTATATCGCGCAGGCAATCGCGCGCCTGCAGTCGGAACTCGCTTCTGCCGAAATCCGCGCCGACGTGACCGGCCGACCCAAGCACATCTACAGTATCTGGAAGAAGATGCGCGGCAAGGAACTCGACTTTGCCGACCTCTATGACGTGCGCGCGTTCCGCGTGATCGTCGACGATATCAAGGACTGCTATACCGTGCTTGGCATCGTGCACCATATCTGGCAGCCGATTCCACGCGAGTTCGACGACTACATTTCGCGGCCCAAGGCGAACGGCTACATGTCGCTGCATACGGTCGTGATTGGCGACGATGGTCGGGCCTTCGAAGTACAGATCCGCACGCACGAGATGCACCACTTCGCCGAGTACGGCGTGGCGGCGCACTGGCGCTACAAGGAGGCGGGCGGCAAGGGTTATAGCGGACAGTTCGCCGCCGACAATACCTACGACGAGAAGATCGCGTGGTTGCGGCAACTGCTGGCCTGGAAGGACGACGCGGACCATTCGGTTGCGCATGAAGAGTCGCCATGGGAGCAGCTCAAGCATGCGGCCATCGACGACCATATCTATGTGCTGACACCGCAGGCGCGTGTGGTGGCATTGCCGCAGGGCGCCACGCCGGTGGACTTTGCCTACTACCTGCATAGCGATCTCGGGCACCGTTGCCGTGGCGCGCGCGTCGACGGCGCGATGGTGCCGTTGAACACGCCGCTCAAGAACGGGCAGACCGTGGAGATCGTGGCGGTCAAGCAGGGCGGCCCGTCACGCGACTGGCTCAATGCAGAACTGGGCTACCTGGCCAGCAGTCGTGCGCGCGCGAAGGTGCGTGCATGGTTCAACGCGCTCGATTCGCAGGAGACGCTGTCGCAGGGGCGGGCGCTGATCGAGAAGACACTGCAGCGTGAAGGCAAGACGGCAGTCAATCTGGACGACCTGGCCACGCGGCTGAACTTCAAGACGACCGACGATCTCTACGCGGCCGTCGCCAAGGAAGAATTCAGCCTGCGGCATGTGGAGCATGCGCTGCGTCACCCCGAGGGTGAGGCGCAGCCGCAGTTCAGTGAAGAAGAGGCGGTCACCAAGAAGAGTCGCGCCACCAGCGTGGCGCGCGGCGCCAAGAGCGGCGTGCTGGTGGTGGGCGTGGATTCGCTGATGACCCAGATGTCGCGCTGCTGCAAGCCCGCGCCGCCCGACGATATCGTCGGCTTTGTCACGCGCGGGCGTGGGGTGTCGATCCATCGCCGCAACTGCAGTACGTTCCTGCAACTGTCGGGGCGCGCGCCCGAGCGCGTGATCCAGACCGAGTGGGGCAAGCGTAGCGACGCGGTGTATCCGGTGGACATCCACGTGGAAGCGATCGACCGGCAGGGCCTGTTGCGCGATATCTCCGAAGTGCTGTCGCGCGAGAAGATCAATGTGACCGGCGTGAAGACGCTATCGAGCAAGGGCGTGGCGCGCATGCAGTTCACCGCCGAGGTATCGGAGGCCACGCAGTTGCAGCGCGCGCTGTCGTTGATCGAAGATGTGCAGGGGGTGTTGCAGGCCAAGCGGAAATAAGGTTATACTCTGCGCTTCGCTAGGCTCGTAGCTCAGCTGGTTAGAGCACCACCTTGACATGGTGGGGGTCGTTGGTTCGAGTCCAATCGAGCCTACCAACGAACATGCAGTACAACGTATCACCTTGTTTTTTGTCGGTACTCGAAGGCCGGCTTTCTTGTAGATCCTCGGAACTCGGAAAAGCATCATGAACATGACAACTCGAACTACTACCGCTGGTTAGCGACAGTAGTCGAGGTGCGCCTTCGAACCGCAAAGTTGATGCGGGAATTCAAAGAAAAACGCGGCCTTGGCCGCGTTTTTTTTCGTCTGTCGCTTGCCAGCATCCTGCTAAGCTGCCGCGTTGCCCGTTTTCAGGCGCGGGTCAGCCAGAAAGATTTCGTTGCCGGTGTTGTCCGATGCGTGCTTTGCCGCGTCTGACGGGCCGGCGCCACAAAAGTTGCTATGCTCCGCTCGCCATGGTGCCCAGAAGCCGGCGGTGGACTCCACAAGAGGTGCAATGATGATCGCAATCACGCTGCCGGATGGTTCCCGACGCGAATATCCCGGCCCCGTCACGGTGGCTGAAGTGGCACAGAGCATTGGCTCGGGCCTGGCCAAGGCGGCGCTTGCCGGCAAGGTGGACGGCCGCATGGTCGACACGAGCTTCACGATCGACAGCGATGCATCGCTGGCCATCGTCACGGACAAGGATGCCGACGGTGTCGACGTGATCCGTCACTCCACGGCCCACTTGCTGGCCTACGCCGTGAAGGAGTTGTATCCCGACGCGCAGGTCACGATCGGCCCGGTGATCGAGAACGGCTTCTACTATGACTTCGCCTACAAGCGTCCGTTTACGCCGGAAGATCTGGCCGCCATCGAGAAGAAGATGACGGAGCTGGCTCGCAAGGACGAGAAGGTCACGCGCGAAGTATTGAGCCGTGACGAGGCGGTGGCGCTGTTCGAGTCGATGGGCGAGAAGTACAAGGCCGAGATCATTGCCTCGATTCCCGCGGACCAGGAAATCGGCCTGTATCGGGAAGGCAATTTCGTCGACCTGTGCCGTGGTCCGCACGTGCCGTCCACGGGCAAGCTCAAGGTCTTCAGGCTGATGAAGGTGGCCGGTGCCTACTGGCGCGGTGACTCGAACAACGAGATGCTCCAGCGCATCTACGGTACGGCCTGGGCGAAGAAGGAAGACCAGGACGCCTACCTGACGATGCTCGAGGAAGCCGAGAAGCGGGACCACCGCCGCCTGGGCAAATTGCTGGACCTGTTCCATCTGCAGGAAGAGGCGCCCGGCATGGTGTTCTGGCACCCGAAGGGCTGGAGCGTCTGGCAGGCCGTCGAGCAGTACATGCGCGGCCGCCTGACGGACGGCGGTTATCAGGAAGTGCGTACGCCGCAGGTGATGGATCGTTCGCTTTGGGAGAAGTCCGGCCACTGGGACAACTACAAGGAGAACATGTTTGTCACGGAGTCGGAAAAGCGCGACTACGCGATCAAGCCGATGAACTGCCCGGGCCATGTGCAGATCTTCAACCACGGCCTGCGCTCGTACCGCGACCTGCCGCTGCGCCTTGCGGAATTCGGTGCCTGCCATCGCAACGAGCCGTCGGGCGCGCTGCATGGGCTGATGCGCGTGCGCGGCTTCGTGCAGGACGATGCGCATATCTTCTGCACGGAAGGGCAGATCGTTGAAGAGGCGAAGGCATTCAACGAACTCGCATTCTCGGTCTATGACGATTTCGGCTTCAAGGATGTGAAGGTGAAGCTGTCGCTGCGCCCGGAGAAGCGCGCCGGATCGGATGCCACCTGGGATCACGCCGAAGACGGCCTGCGCCTGGCGCTGCGCGCCTGCGGCGTGGAGTGGGAAGAACTGCCGGGCGAGGGTGCGTTCTACGGCCCGAAGGTCGAGTACCACATCAAGGACGCGATCGGCCGCTCGTGGCAGTGCGGCACGCTGCAGCTCGACCTGGTGCTGCCGGAGCGTCTGGATGCCGAGTACGTCTCCGAAGACAATTCGCGCAAGCGCCCGGTCATGCTGCACCGTGCGATCCTGGGTTCGTTCGAACGTTTCCTGGGGATCCTGCTGGAAAACCACGCAGGTGCCTTGCCCGCCTGGCTGGCGCCGGAGCAGGTGGTGGTGATGAATATCGCCGATTCGCAGTCGGAATATGCCGAAAGCGTTGTGCAACTCTTGCAAAAACAAGGGTTTAGGGCCAAGGCGGATTTGCGTAACGAGAAAATTACGTATAAAATCCGCGAGCACTCGCTCCAGAAGATCCCTTACCTGCTAGTGGTAGGCGACAAGGAGCGGGACGCCAATCAAGTGGCCGTGCGTGCCCGTGGCAATGTGGATCTGGGTGTCATGCCCGTTTCCGCGTTTGTTGAACGTCTGTTGAACGACGTTGCCAGCAAAGCCTGAGGGTGTGAAGCACGGCTTGTTTTTTTGTCTTCTTGAGGTAACGGAACATCGCTACAGACAAAGGTCACCGTATCAACCGGGAGATCAGCGCGCCTGAGTTGCGCCTGGTAGGGGTTGATAACGAGCAGCTCGGCATCGTCAAGTTCATGGACGCACTGCGCCTGGCCGAGGAAAAAGACTTGGATCTCGTGGAGATCGCGCCCAACGCGGCTCCGCCCGTGGCCCGCATCATGGACTACGGCAAGTTCAAGTACGAGGAAGCCAAGCGCGCCCATGAGGCCAAGCTCAAGCAGAAGATCATCCAGGTCAAGGAAGTGAAGTTCCGTCCTGGCACGGATGATGGCGACTACAACGTCAAGCTGCGCAACCTGCGTCGCTTCCTGGAAGATGGGGACAAGACCAAGATCACGCTGCGGTTCCGCGGCCGTGAAATGGCCCACCAGGAAATCGGCGCGCGCATGCTCGAGCGTCTGAAGTCTGATCTGGAAGAACTGGGTCAGGTCGAGCAGATGCCGAAGATGGAAGGCCGTCAGATGGTGATGGTGCTGTCCCCCAAGAAGAAGAAGTAATTCTTGTGCGGGGCCACGGCCGGGATGCCAGGTGCATCCTGGCGTTGCCTTGTGCGGAAGCCGTGCGCGGCAACTGGAGCCTTGCTCCGGTGCTGCGTACAAAAACAAGTGGATGCGGGTCTTGCAAGCGATGGCGTGAGTCATCCACCTGCATGCATGTCATAGAGCTGGAGTTATTCATGCCTAAGATGAAGACCAAGAAAAGCGCTTCCAAGCGCTTTACGGCACGCCCGAACGGTTCGTTCAAGCGCGGCCAGGCCTTCAAGCGTCACATCCTGACCAAGAAGACCACCAAGAACAAGCGTCAACTGCGCGGCACCCAGGACGTCCATGAGACGAACCTGAAGTCCGTTCGCGCAATGATGCCTTACGCATAACCCCAACCGATAACGAAAGGAGTTTCACATGCCTCGAGTAAAGCGTGGGGTCACTGCACGGGCCCGTCACAAGAAAGTCATCGACGCTGCCAAGGGTTACCGCGGCCGTCGCAATAATGTCTACCGTATCGCCAAGCAGGCGGTCATGCGTGCTGGCCAGTACGCATACCGCGATCGTCGCAACAAGAAGCGCGTGTTCCGCGCGCTCTGGATTGCACGTATCAACGCTGCTACGCGTGAGCATGGCATGACCTACAGCGTGTTCATGAACGGCCTGAAGAAGGCTTCGATTGAACTGGACCGCAAGGTGCTGTCGGACATGGCCATCCATGACAAGCCTGCCTTTGCCGCCATCGTCAACCAGGTGAAAGCCACCGTTGCCTGATGCCGGCTGCGGAAAGCGCTGAAAAGCGCTTCCGGGCAAGCACCGACCGCAAGGTCTGCTGAAACGGGGCTCCTCACCGAGCCCCGTTTTCATTTCGAATGCCGTGTCGATGTAGTCGATGCGACGCGGCATCCGAAATGCCAATGCACCAACGCCGGTGAGATGCCGCGCGTAGTGCAATCCTTCCACGTACCGTCCACGTATTGCCGTCATGTCCCTGGATCTGGATCAAATCGTCGCCGACGCACAGGCCGCCTTCGCCGGCGCCAACGACAACGCCACGCTGGAAAACGAAAAAGCCCGCTTCCTGGGCAAGACCGGCGCGCTGACCGAACTGCTCAAGGGTCTCGGCAAGCTCGATCCCGAGGCACGCAAGACCGAAGGCGCCCGCATCAACCAGGTCAAGCAGCAGGTGGAGGCCGCACTGCAGGCGCGCCGCCAGGCGCTGGCCGATGCGCTGATGAATGCGCGCCTGGCCGCGGAAGCCATCGACGTGACGCTGCCCGGCCGTGCCGTGGCGCGCGGCAGCGTGCATCCCGTGATGCGCACGTGGGAGCGCGTGGAACAGATCTTCGGTTCGATCGGTTTCGATGTGGCCGACGGCCCCGAGATCGAGACCGACTGGATGAACTTCACGGCATTGAACAACCCGGACAACCATCCGGCGCGCTCGATGCAGGACACGTTCTACGTGGACGGCCGCGACAGCGACGACAAGCTCCTGCTGCTGCGTACGCATACCAGCCCGATGCAGGTCCGCTATGCGCGCATGCACGTGCAGAAGTACGCCGGCAAGCCGATGCCGCCGATCAAGGTGATCTGCCCGGGCCGCACCTATCGCGTGGACAGCGATGCCACGCACTCGCCGATGTTCAACCAGGTGGAAGGCCTGTGGATCAGCGAGGACATCAGCTTTGCCGACCTGAAGGGTGTCTACACCGACTTCCTGCGCAAGTTCTTCGAGCGCGACGATATCCAGGTGCGCTTCCGCCCGTCGTACTTCCCGTTCACCGAGCCGTCGGCCGAAATCGACATGGCTTTCGGTAACGGCAAGTGGCTCGAGATTTCGGGCTCGGGCCAGGTGCACCCCAACGTGCTGCGCAACATGGGCCTCGATCCCGAGCGCTATATCGGCTTCGCGTTCGGCTCCGGCCTGGAGCGCCTGACGATGCTGCGCTACGGCATCAACGACCTGCGTCTGTTCTTCGAAGGCGATGTGCGCTTCCTGCGCCAGTTTGCCTGAGGCGCGTCGCGCGCCCGTTCATTCGCCTTACGTCCCAGACATCACAGAATACCTACCGGATCAGAAGCGCCATGCAATTCTCGGAATCCTGGCTTCGCACGTTCGCCAACCCTGAAAAGACCTCCACCGACGCGTTGTCGCACAGCCTGACCATGGCCGGGCTCGAAGTGGAAGAGGTCGGCCCGGTTGCGCCGCCGTTCAACAAGATCGTGGTGGCCAGCGTGCTGGCAACCGAACGCCATCCCAACGCCGACCGCCTGAATGTTTGCCAGGTGGATGTGGGAACTGGCGAGACGCTGCAGATCGTTTGCGGCGCGCCCAACGTCAGGCCCGGCCTCAAGGTGCCGTGCGCGCTGGTGGGCGCCGTGCTGCCCCCGGCTGAAGACGGCGGCAAGCCGTTCGAGATCAAGGTTGGCAAGCTGCGTGGCGTGGACAGCTATGGCATGTTGTGCTCGGCCCGTGAGCTGAAGCTTTCGGAAGAGCATGGCGGCCTGCTGGAGTTGCCGGAAGACGCGCCGGTGGGTCAGGACATCCGCAAGTTTCTGGATCTGGACGACCAGATCTTCACGATCAAGCTGACCCCGAACAAGGCGGACTGCCTGTCGATCCACGGCGTGGCGCGCGAAGTGTCGGCACTGACCGGCGCCGCGCTGACGCTGCCGGACATGTCGCCGGTTCCCGTCACGCTGCAGGACAAGCTGCCGGTGCGCATTTCCGCGCCCGACCTGTGCGGCCGTTTCTCGGGCCGTATCATCCGCGGCGTGAACGCGCGTGCCGCCACGCCGGCGTGGATGGTTCAGCGTCTCGAGCGTTCGGGTCAGCGCAGCATCTCGGCACTGGTCGATATCTCGAACTACGTGATGCTCGAACTGGGCCGTCCGTCGCACGTGTTCGACCTGGACAAGATCCATGGCGGCCTGGACGTGCGCTGGGGCCGCAAGGGCGAACAGCTGAAGCTGCTCAACGGCAATACCGTCGACGTGGACGAGCAGGTCGGCGTGATCTCCGACGACAAGGAGATCGAGAGCCTGGCCGGCATCATGGGCGGCGACAGCACCGCCGTGACACTCGACACCACCAACATCTATCTGGAAGCCGCATTCTGGTGGCCCAACGCCATCCAGGGCCGTGCGCGCCGCTACAACTTCTCGACCGATGCCGCGCACCGTTTCGAGCGCGGCGTGGACTACGCCACCACGGTCGAGCATATCGAACGCATCAGCGCACTGATTCTTGAGATCTGCGGCGGCCAGGCCGGTCCCGTGGACGACCAGGCGGTCAACCTGCCGCAGCGCCCGCCGGTCAGCCTGCGCGTGGCGCGTGCCGAGCGTGTGTTGGGTATCGAACTGTCTTCGGCGGAAATTGCCGATGTATTCCAGCGCCTGAACCTGTCGTTCAAGCGTTCGCAGGGTGCCGAAGGCGAAGTATTCGAGGTGACGCCGCCGAGCTACCGCTTCGATATCGAGATCGAGGAAGATCTGATCGAGGAAGTGGCGCGGATCTATGGCTTCGAGCGTATCGTGGCGCGTCCGCCGATCGCGGAAAGCGAAATGCGCCCGACCAACGAAGGTCGCCGCTCGCAACACGTCGTGCGTCATGCGCTGGCCGCGCGTGATTTCAACGAAGTGATCAACTTCGCGTTTGTCGAAGAGCAATGGGAGCGCGACTTTGCTGCCAACGACAACCCGATCCGCCTGCTGAACCCGATCGCGAGCCAGTTGGCCGTGATGCGTTCCACGCTGATTGGTGGACTGGTCGACAAGGTGCGCTACAACCTCAACCGCAAGGCATCGCGCGTGCGCCTGTTCGAAGTGGGCCGCGTGTTCCATCGCGATGCGAATGTGGCCGATGGCGGGCTGACCGTTGCGGGCTACCACCAGCCGATGATGGCGGCCGGTATCGCATATGGTCCGGCGTTCGACGAGCAGTGGGGCGTGGCCACGCGCCAGGTGGACTTCTTCGACATCAAGGGCGATGTGGAGGCACTGTTCCATCCGCGCACGCCGCGCTTCGAGCCGGTGTCGCATCCCGCGCTGCATCCGGGACGCGCCGCGCGCGTGATCGTCGACGGCAAGCCGGTCGGCGTGGTCGGTGAACTGCATCCGCGCTGGCTGCAGGAATATGAACTGACCAATGCGCCGGTCGTGTTCGAACTGGAACTCGATGCGCTGCGCGACGTGGGTCTTCCGGTGTACACCGAGATCTCGAAATTCCCGGCGGCCGTGCGCGACCTGGCCGTGGTGGTCAAGCAGCAGGTACGTGTGCAGGACATGATCGATGCCATGCGCGCGGCGCTGGACCAGGCTGGTTCCGGCCAGGTAGTCCAGAGCCTCGCGCTGTTCGACGAGTTCCGTCCCAAGGCGGCCTCGGCGTCAATTGGCGCCGACGAGAAAAGCCTTGCGTTCCGTGTAACGTTGCAAGATACTGGGGCGACCCTCCAGGACGAGACTGTCGACAGTGCTGTGCGTTGCATGATCGATGCGCTGACGACAGGTTTTGAGGCCCGCCTGCGCGGTTGACATGACCGATAACACGGTCGCCAGGCGGACTACCATCATCAGTTGGAGCGGCCCGGGCACAGCCCCCGGGCGGATCGCCAGACAGTACTGAGAGAGCGATCAAGGATGAACGATCGAGACGCGATTTCCATGAATGCTGCAGACCTGGGCGAGGCAAGCGACCGGCACGCTGCCTCCCTCGACGATGCATCGCCGGAAGCCCGCGCGACCGAGGTGCCAACACTGACCAAGGCTGAACTTGCAGAAATGCTGTTCGACCAGGTTGGCCTGAACAAGCGCGAATCGAAGGATATGGTCGAAGCATTCTTCGACGTGATTCGCGAAGCGTTGGAGCAGGGCGACAGCGTCAAGCTGTCCGGCTTCGGCAACTTCCAGTTGCGCGACAAGGCGCAACGTCCCGGCCGCAATCCCAAGACGGGCGAGATCATTCCGATCACCGCGCGTCGTGTGGTCACGTTCCACGCCAGCCAGAAGCTCAAGAGCCAGGTCGAGGAACGCGCGGACCTGGCGCTGCCTGGCTAAGCCGTCTTGCGTATTGACGCCGCGCAGCGTTGCGCGCGTCGGTATCGCCAAGGTAGTGCCACCGTCGCGGCTGCCACACAACTGTTCCGTCTGCGCCATCAGTCGGATTGCCCGCGACGATGGCAATCTGTATCCTGCAATGCCGCGCGCACGTCGCGTCAACCGGTTCTGGCCGACGGCCTGACATCAGATCCCCCATCGCATGACGGACAAGTCCAGCGAGCGCGTCGCGCTGCCGCCGATTCCCGCAAAACGTTACTTCACCATCGGTGAGGTGAGCGAGCTTTGCGCCGTCAAGCCACACGTGCTGCGCTACTGGGAGCAGGAGTTCACGCAACTCAAGCCAGTGAAGCGCCGCGGCAATCGCCGCTACTACCAGCACCATGAAGTCCTGCTGATCCGCCGTATCCGCGAGCTGCTCTACGAACAGGGATTTACGATCAACGGCGCACGCAACCGCCTCGATGAAGTTCGTCATCACGGTGTTGGCATGAATGCGCCCGTCGAAACCGACGAAGTGCAATCGCCCCAGACGGTGACTGCGCCGGTACTGTCGGTGGACCTCAACACGCTGCGCGGTGAACTGGTTGAAGTGCAACACCTGCTTGCCCAACTCAGGGAGATCGCACGGCATGAATAAATTACCGGTGCCCCACTAGCCATTACTGTTGGCTCTGATATAATCTCTTTCTTCTTCGGGGCGTAGCGCAGCCTGGTAGCGTACCTGCATGGGGTGCAGGTGGTCGGAGGTTCAAATCCTCTCGCCCCGACCAGAATTAAAAAACCCGCTTGGTGTGAACCAAGCGGGTTTTTTGTTTTTAGTGGCACGGTGGCGCAAAGGCTCTTCGTCCGAGGGGCATTCTGTTTCATCAGCGGATATATCGCCGCAAGCTGGGAAGCTGGGCGAGCTTTTCCTTGCTATCCTAGCGTTGGGTTACATTTCCTGCAGGGAATGATCCGGTTCAAATGAGCGGCATGGAAGGAGTGTCTGGCATGAAACCATCCCTTGTACTTTCGGACCATCGCGAGGCGATTCGACGCGTGGTTGCCGCGCATCGCGCCTCCAATCCTCGTGTCTTTGGGTCAGTGGTTCACGGTGACGACACCGAAGACAGCGATCTTGATCTTCTGATTGACCCGACGCCAGAAACGACGCTGCTCGACATTGGCGCGATTCGTCACGAACTGCTCAAGTTGCTGGGGGTGCCCGTGGATGTTCTGACGCCAAGAGCTTTGCCCGAAAAATTTCGTGCAACTGTGCTTGCGGAGGCAGTACCGGTATGAGCCGAGACAAGCAACGTCTGGCCGATTATCTGGCGCATATTCTGGAGTCAATCGCACGGATTGCACGTTACACGCAAGACATGGACGAAAAGGCCTTTCTGGGCAACGAATTGGCGCAGGACGCGGTGATCCGTAACATCGAGATCATAGGGGAAGCGAGCCGCAACATTGAAGTCCATCATGCGGAGTTTGCGGCCGCACACCCGGAGTTGCCTCTAGCCTTCGCTTATCAGATGCGGAATGCAGTAGCGCATGGCTATTTCAAGGTGGATTTTGAGATTGTCTGGAAAACCATCCAGAACGACTTGCCGCGCCTGAGCCAACAAGTGCAGGCGTTGAGCGACGAGCTTGAGCGAGGCGGTGGGCAATAGAATTTGCCCCGATCGTATCCTTTAGCCCCGACCAGACAATAAAAGGCTGTTAGTGATGATCGTCACTAGCAGCCTTTTGCTTTTCTAGCGCCCTCGAAAAATTCTTCCGACACGTGCACGATGCGGGGGAAGGTGCCCGCCGTAGGGCGGCGTGCTGGTATAGCGGAGGTGGGAATGGCGGCGGGTATCGCCTGTGCGCTAGACTTCTTCGATTTCCAAGTGGAGACGAGGCAATGGGACCGGATGACGTGATCCGTGAGTTCGAGTTGATGGCGCTCGATGAGGCGGTTGAGTTGGAAGTGGATGATGTGATCGCAGGCTTGGCGATGATGCTGTGCGATCCGGCGATTCAGGGGAAGGAGAGGGCGCTGCTTACTCAGGCCGGTGCCACCCTCTTCCGGGCTGGGCTGGACGAACGAGTAGTCGCGGCGTTGCGGCGAGGGAAGTAGCAGGCAACAAAAAGCCCATCGCGATGGGGATGGGCTTGCCGAACTACATCTTGTGGTGGACCAGCCGGTCCCACCAGTAGTGGAAGGGGTGAGCGTGTTCAGGGTAGAGGACCGACTTATGGAAGAAACCCGCCCGCAACACGAAGGCATACAGGAGCACAAGTATGCCCAGGAAGATCAGCGAGGATATCAGGGTCATGGCGTCTCCTTGAAAGGGCCATGAGATCAGTGTAGTTCGCTATGGGCGACAAATATCCTGCCATTAAGCGGGCTATTGCTCGATGTCATATTGGTGCTTACGAGCTGCCGGGAGTCACGCACTTAAACTTCAGTTCGGATTCCAATGGCGTCCAGCCGCGAGCCCCGTGCGTTTGCATGTCGATCTGCTGCATTTCTTTCCCCTGGCCGCGGCAGTACTCATCGGCGCGGCGCAAGCTGCTCGCCTTAATCTCCTGCCAGGAATCTACTCCGCCAATGTGGCGAGTACCAACCGTGTAGGTTCCGCTGCCTGCCGGGCTTACATCGGAAACAGTAGTGCAAGCGGCCAGCGCCAAGGCCAACACCGGCCCAATCAAGCGATACATCTTAATTTTCTCCGTCAATACGCCCGCCAGAGCGGACGCTGGTATATAGGCTTCAGTCAACGTCGGGCTGAGTTGCCGTTTTGTCGCTGTACAGCGCGGTCACGTAGTCGCGCACTGGTTTCGTAAGCAGGCTCTCGGGAGAGGTGGACGAGATGGAAACTATGCGGCTTCTGGCAATTATTGAACGAGAGCTGACGCGGGAATGTGATTCCGTATCGTAAATCGCGACGTCCACGGACATGCGGCTCGGCCGGCCGGACCACTCTGTGGCTCGCTGTTCCCAGTGAGCAATAATCGGAACTACGGTGTAGCGGGCACCGGATTTTTTCGCAGACTCGAATGCCGTGTCTCTGGATTCCACCTGCTCACCGACTTCGACAGCGGCAGCTTTCTTCGAGAACTCGCGGGCGATCGTGCTTGCAACGACGCGACCACTGCCCCCATAGTCCTTCGATCCGTATGCCCCGTCTTTAGGTAGCACAACGTAGATTGTTCCGTTCGGATCGAGCCGCTTGGGTGCGATCTGGCCGTCAGTCTGTGTCGCCTTGTAGCTTGCTGTGCAACCTGCAGTCAACATTGCGGCGCCCGCAAACGCAATAGTGGCAAACTTGACTCCCGACTTTCTCATTTCCGTTTCTCTTTTGTGTTTAATGAGGCCGCCAAGTCGACTGCTTGACGATGACGAGCACAAATGGGCTCCATTCGATACACCTGCGAAATCCGCCCAAAGCCCGCGCAAGCGGGCTTTTTGCATTTTGCTATATCAATGCGCCGCCAATCCGGGTATAGTCCGCCCCGCGGAGTGGAGCAGTTGGCAGCTCGTCGGGCTCATAACCCGAAGGTCGCAGGTTCAAGTCCTGCCTCCGCAACCAGATTCGAAAGCCCGCCGGCCTGCCGTGCGGGCTTTTTGCATTTTTCTGACGCTGGAATTCACCAAAGCGCGTTCTTCTGCAAATGGCACATCCACATGCGTCCGCTGCCTTCGCAGTGGTTGCGGTCGGGGTTGGTGGCGATCGACCAGATGCCGAGCAGAACGAAACCGACCAGTAGCAGGGCGTGGCGTTTGCCCACGAAAAACCAGAAAGCGATGACCGCAATCGCGACCGCGATGATGCCCATGGAGCGACCCAATTCGTAATTGTTGTAATAAAAGCGGGCAATGCCATCTCAGGGCAGCGTCCCGGACCGGGATTGTATCCATCCCGCTTGCATGCGTTGCAGCTTTTACGTGTCGCGGCCCCGTTTGTGTTTGGCAAACCACGAATTGACGCAGATCAGGCGATGGCCCGCAGGTCGGGACAGGGCAGCAGCGGTGAGTCGGTCAGACGCATCCGATTCAGGTCCGGTCCGGCGTCTGATTCGATACATCAGCAAAATTTCTTTACATCTCCACCATTCAATCCTGCTGCCTGATGGCCTAGCCTTAACCCCATTCATTAAACGGCTGTTCTGCAGCGCGGCAAATCGACTGATGACCTGGCGAGATATTCTTCTGATTGGATGTGGATGGGTGGGCGCGTGCCTGGCGGCAGGCTGGATTCTGACTGCTGCGGTCAGACTGATCGGCTGACTGGTTGGCAGACCCCAGTCCGTCCCTTGCGGATGCGTCCAACATCGGTGTGTAGAATGGCCCGCGCAGGTTAACCCCGCAGGCAACCGAGGAGGACGATGATGCTGTTAGGCAATCTCTTTCGCAGGAAGCGTTTGGAAGGTCTGGTTGGACGGATCAAGAGTACGGACGGTGGGCAGGTCAAGGACTGGGTCGCATTGATGCAGATACTGCGCGAGCAGGGACGGCTCGATGCGGACACGATCATGCGTATCGATTCGCACGAAATTGACGCGCGTGGCTACGCGGTCAATCACTACGCCAAGGAAATCGAGGCGGCTGCGCAGGTGGAGTTGCACGAACTGGCAGCGAAGGTTTCCGCGCAGGCACCCCAGGATGTCATTGCCAGGGCCCTGGACATCATTGTCCAGAAGAAATCCATTTTCCAGTGTCGCGATTCCCATACCGAGGGCGGCTACTACGCCGACGCGGAAAGCGGCATGGACTGGCAGTGGGAACATCTGATCGCGCCATATATTCAGGACGCAGATCTGTCATGCGTACTGGAGCTGGCCCCTGGCCATGGCCGCAATAGCGCCAAGCTGATTGCGCAGGGCGCGCGGCAGTTGCATCTGGTGGATGTGAATCAGACCTGTATCGATGCATGTCGCCGCCGCTTTGGCGAGCGCGCGGGCGATTGCGCCATGCACTACCACGTGACCGGAGGCGACAGCCTGCCGTTTATTGGAGACGAGAGCATCAGCTTCGTCTATTCCTTCGATTCGATGGTGCATTTCGACAAGTCGATCATGCTGGCCTATCTGCGCGAGTTTGCGCGGGTCATGTGCCCCGGTGCCACCGGATATTTGCACCATTCCAACTATGGCGCGATTGCCCCAAACAGTGACTGGGCCAAGAACGTCGGCAACCGCAGCGACATGACGGCCGAGTTGTTCCGCGCGTTCTGCGACGCGGTAGGGCTCGAGGTCACCGGACAGAAAATGCACGGAATGGCCGAGGGCCGCGGCCAGGACGACCTCGACTGCGCGTCGCTGATCCGCAAGCCCGTGATGTTGCGCTAGCTGTTCTTGGCATTCACCAGGACCGCATCATTGCGGTAGATCTCCGGGAACATCTTCTTCAGGTTGCCGATCTTGGGCAGGTCGTTGAACACGATATAGGGATAGTTCGGGTTCTTGACGAGAAAGTCCTGGTGGTAATTCTCGGCGGCGTAGAAGCCCTTGTAGTTCTCCACGCGTGTCACGATCGGTGACGACCATGCCTTGGCGGTACCCAGTTGCGTGATGTAAGCCTCGGCGATCGATTTCTGCACCGGTGTCAGCGGAAAGATTGCCGAGCGATACTGGGTGCCATGGTCGGGGCCCTGGTAATTCAGTTGCGTGGGGTTGTGCGCCACCGAGAAAAAGATCTGCAGCAGCTTGCCGTAGGTGACCTGGGTCGGGTCGTAGCGGATTTCCACTGATTCCGCGTGGCCGGTAGTGCCGCTGCCCACTTTTTCGTATTGGGCGGTGTTGGCGGCGCCGCCGGCGTAACCGGATGTCACCAGCGTAACGCCGCGCACATGCTGGAACACACCCTGCACACCCCAGAAGCAACCGCCTGCGAAGACGGCGGTTTCGGTATGGCTGGTGCCGGGCTTTTCATCGACGGTGGGTGCGGGTATCCGGACGGCATCTTCTGCCGACAGTGCGGGCACGCGCCACGTGGTGGCGACGGCCGCGAGTACGGCCAGGCCCATCATCTTGATGGTGGTGGGGCGGGTCCAGCGTTGCAGCGTGGTCATGGCATTCATGGTCGTATCCTTGTGCCGGAAATTCGGAAGAAATCAGCCAAACGTGAAGGCGTAGGCCTGCACGCCCGGGTCGAGAAACTCGATCGCGAACGTGCGATCGCGGATGTCAGCGTTTTGGCGCACCAGTTGGTAGAGGCGTTGTGCATTGACCGTTCCCGTGCCATCGGCCGCCACATCGGTACCGTGCGCGGCGCCGGGCGCCTGGCCGTCGATCGTCACGCGGAAACGTACCGGTTTGCTGTCGCTGCCCGGGCCCAGTACCAGGTGGAGGTCGCGGGCATGAAAGCGGTAGACGATGCGGCCACCCGGATTGGCCAGCGTGGCATGTTCCTCGCCAACCTTCCAGTTGCCGGCCAGGCCCCACTGGTTCAGGGTCGGTTGCAAGGGCGCGCTGTAGTCCTTCACCGCGTTTTCCTTTGCGCCACCAGGCGAGGCAAAGTTCTCCGCACGGGCGTAGCCGACATAGGTCTCGGGTGAGCGCAACGCGTTGCTGTCGGCTGCCATTTCCACGCCCTGCGTGACACTGGTATCGGACATCGCCACCTTGCCCATATCGCCATGGCCAGCTTCGGCCAGCAGTTGGCGAATCACCGCTTCGGACTTGTCGTATTCCCCTTCGCCAAAATGGTGGAAGCGCACGCGTCCCTGCGCATCGATGAAGTAGTGCGCGGGCCAGTAGTTGTTACGGAACGCGCGCCAGATGGCGTAGTTGTTGTCGACGGCGATCGGATAGGTCACGCCCAGGTCCTTGGCGGCCTTGCGGACGTTGTCGATATCGCGCTCGAACGCGAACTCGGGGGCATGCACGCCGATCACTACCAGTCCCTGGTCACGGTACTTCTCGGCCCAGGCCTTGACATAGGGCAGCGAACGCAGGCAGTTGATGCACGAGTAGGTCCAGAAATCGACCAGTACCACCTTGCCACGCAGCGCCTCGGCAGTCAGCGGTGGCGAGTTCAACCATGCCACGGCGCCGTTGAGGCCCGGGAACTGGCCTTCGACGGGCAACGCCGCTGCATGGTCGGCCGTGCGCATCATCATCGACCCGCCTTGCTCTGGCCTGACGGTCATCGCGGTCTGGGACATGGCCTGCGGATTGGCCTGCATCATCATGGCGCCACCGCTGTTGTCCTTGCGCGCGAAGCGGTCGACCAGATGCTGCTCCAGCCCGCCGGTTGCCAAGGTAGAGATGCGTGTCAGGATGCCCGTATCGAGTCCCAGCGCAATCGCACCCACGCCAACCAGCATGGCTGCCCCGATGCCGCGCCTGACCCATTCGCCGGCGCCAAGCGAGCGCTTCATGGCCGTGAACACGCGACCGCCGATCAACAGCGCCACGGCCAGCGACGTGGCCGCGCCGGCCGCATAGGCCAACAGCAGCAGCGTGGTGCCGATGCTGGCGCCCTGCAATGCGGCACCGGTCAGCACGAGCCCCAGGATCGGGCCCGCGCAAGGCGCCCACAGCAACCCCGTGGCGATGCCAAGCAGGAATGACGAGGCGGGGCGCGCAGGCCGGCCATCGGGCTGGGCGAATTCAGACAGACGGCTGCCGGCGCGCACCAGTGGCTGGGTCAGCCGTTCGGCAAGGCTCGGCAACAACAGCGTAAGCCCGAATACGGCCAGCAGCGCAATCGCAAGCCAGCGGCCGTACTGGTTGGCCTGCGCCACCCAGCCACCACCAACGGCGGCCAGCGTGGCCACGCCGGCGAATGTGATACCCATGCCGGCCAGCAACGGCAGGCCGCTGCGCACGAACGGCTGGTCGGCACGCGCGAAGACAAACGGCAGCACGGGCAGGATGCAGGGGCTCAGGATCGTCAGGGCCCCGCCCAGGTAGGCAAGAATCAGCAGCAGCATGGCGATGGACTCGAATTTCGATCAGGTTGACGATAGGGGCAACTTCACGCCGGCGTGGGCCGGAAGGTCATGGCGACGCCATTCATGCAGTAGCGCAGGCCGGTAGGCTTGGGGCCATCGTCGAACACATGGCCCAGGTGCCCACCGCAGCGGTGGCAGTGCACGGCGGTGCGCACCATGCCGAAGGAACCATCGGCGGTAGTGCCTACCGCGCCGGCCAGCGGCGCCCAGAAGCTTGGCCAGCCGGTGCCGCTGTCGAACTTGGTGTTCGACGAGAACAGGTCCAACTGGCAGCCCGCGCAGGCAAAGACGCCCTTGCGATGCTCGTCGTTGAGCGGGCTGCTGAACGGCCGTTCGGTGCCTTCCTGGCGTAATACGTTGTACTGGGCAGGCGACAGCTTCTTGCGCCACTCGGCATCGGTCATGGTGACCTCGAACTTTGCGGGGGGTTGCGGTGGGGTACCGGCGTTGGCCGGGTTCCGGGCCAGCAGCCGCCAGCCGCCCACGGCGGCAACCGCGGCGGTCAGCGTGCCGCCGGACAGCAGGAAGCGTCGGGTGATGCGCATGATGGACTCCGTCCTCAGGTGTGGTGATCGGATACTAGGCAATGGGCCGTATCGGAGTCCTCGCCAAACCTTAAACAATTCGTGATAACTGGCGCGCCGGATTTCTGCACAATAGCGACACATTCCCCGGTACCCGGTAAGACATGGAACACGCGAAACGGATCCTGCTGGTTGAAGACGATGTCGGCATTGCCAATGTGCTGGCGATGCATCTGCGCGACGAGCGCTATGAGGTCGTGCACAGTGCCGACGGCGCCGAAGGACTGCGCCTGCTGGAGCAGGGCGGCTGGGACGCGCTGGTGCTGGACCTGATGCTGCCAGGGGTGGATGGCCTGGAAATCTGCCGGCGCGCGCGTGCCATGACGCGCTACACGCCAATCATCATCACCAGCGCGCGGTCCAGTGAAGTGCATCGCATCCTTGGCCTCGAACTCGGTGCCGACGACTATCTGGCCAAGCCGTTTTCCGTGCTGGAGCTGGTGGCCCGCGTCAAGGCGTTGCTGCGCCGCGTGGAAGCGATGGCACGCGATGTACGTGCCGATGCCGGTAGCCTGGACCTGGCCGGACTGACCATCGATCCGCTGGCCCGTGAAGCCACCGCCGATGGCAAGCGGCTCGACCTGACGCCGCGTGAATTCGACCTGCTGTATTTTTTCGCGCGCAATCCCGACAAGGTGTTTTCGCGCATGGACCTGCTCAATGCGGTCTGGGGCTACCAGCATGAAGGCTACGAACACACGGTGAACACGCATATCAACCGCTTGCGTACCAAGATCGAAGCTGATCCGGCACAGCCCAGGCGCATCCTGACGGTATGGCGGCGCGGCTACCGTTTCGTGGCCGATCCGCAGGCCGCGAGTGCCGCAGAGGGGGGCGAGTCATCATGAAGCTCTCGTTGACCCAGCGACTGTCCGCCGTCTTCGCCGCGCTATTGCTGGCATGCTGCGGGGCCTCGGCGTGGCTGCAGGTACGCGCCAATGCAATGCACGAGAAGGAGGTGATCCAGGACATCTCGCGCGGGCTGGCTGCGTATATCGCCCGCAATGCCCTGCTGGAAGACCAGAGTGCGATAGCACCGCAGGCGCTGCGCCAGTTGTTCGGCCAGTTGATGGTGGTGAATCCGAGCGTCGAGGTCTACCTGCTCGACGACCAGGGCCGCATTCGCGGCCATGATGCGCCCAGCGGTCATCTGGTGCGTGATCATGTCGATCTTGCACCAGTAAAGAAACTCATCGACGGCGGCGCGCTGCCGATCCTTGGCGACGACCCGCGCAGTGCGTCGGGGCGCAAGGTATTCAGTGCCGCGCCGTTGCGCCAGGGTGGCTATATCTACGTGGTGTTGATGGGCGAGGCGCACGATCGGCTGGCCGCGCGCGCATCGCAGGATTCGGTCATGCGTACCACGCTGTGGTCGATGGCGCTGGTGGCCACGCTGGGTTTGATTGCGGGCCTGGTGGCGTTTGCGCTGATCACGCGGCCGTTGCGGCGGCTGACCCATGACATGCGGCGCTTCGATTCGGGCGACTTGCCGGCCGTGCCGGCCGAGAAACTTGCCGAACCGATCCAGCGCGACGAGATTGCCGCGCTGCAGACCGCGTTCCGACAAATGTCCGACCGTATTGATACCCAATGGCAGGCACTGAAGCAGCAGGATCAGGAGCGCCGCGAAATGGTCGCCAATATTTCGCACGACCTGCGCACACCCTTGACGTCGTTGCATGGCTATCTGGAAACACTGTCGGTCAAGGCCGACAGCCTGAGCGCCGCCGATCGCCAGCGCTATCTGGCGATCGCGCTGGCGCAGAGTGCCAAGGTCGGTGGGTTGGCGCAGGCATTGTTCGAACTCGCACGGCTTGAACACGGCATGGTGCAGGCCATGCCCGAAGACTTTTCGATGGTGGACCTGACGCAGGATGTGCTGGAGAAGTTTGCATTGCCGGCCGAAGCCAAGCACCTGCAATTGCGCGCCGGGGTGCCGCCGGCCTTGCCGGCAGTGTCCGCTGACCTCGGCATGATCGAACGCGTGCTGACGAACCTGCTCGATAACGCGATCCGGCACACGCCGGCCGGCGGCACGGTCGAAATCGACCTGGCCAGCCAGGACGGCAAGGTGGCAGTGACGGTCAGCGACACAGGCCCCGGCATTCCGGCCGCGCTGCGCGAATCGATCTTCCAGCGGCCATTCCCGTCCGGCGGCGCGCATCGGGGTGGGGGACTTGGCTTGCTGATCGTGCAGCGCATGCTGCAACTCAATGGCAGCCAGGTCAGGCTGGTTGAC
The DNA here is from genome assembly GCF_057315035.1 of Cupriavidus sp. NCBI lineage: Bacteria > Pseudomonadati > Pseudomonadota > Betaproteobacteria > Burkholderiales > Burkholderiaceae > Cupriavidus > Cupriavidus sp. Next base: position 147,567 of record NZ_DBHKYV010000015.1, read on the forward strand.
CGACAGGGCGGTACCACGCTGACGTTCGCACTACGCGCGGCGGCACGTTAGCGATATGTTTGTCTTGGCTCCCCTCTCCCGCGTGCGGGAGAGGGGCTGGGGGAGAGGGGCAGCGGGGGAAATATGGCGCGGGGGGCCCGCGCACAAACCCGCCCCCGCCC
>NZ_DBHKYV010000016.1:0-104632 GCF_057315035.1 Cupriavidus sp.
ACGATGCTCCTTGCTCTCCTGCTTCCCTTCAAGACGGGTTCACCGGGCGCTTACAATTGGGAAGCGTCCCAACTCCTTATGCTCATGGCTGATCTTCGGAGACACATCCGCGCTGATGTGGCATTCGTAGGTCAATATCACCACCTCAACAGAGTGAATCGGGTAGACCCATGCATCCAGAAGGTCGCCGATTCGGGCGGCTACACTCAGTTCCTCGTCTATTTCACGGGCGAGGCACTCCAGAATATCTTCGCCCGGTTCCAGTTTCCCACCAGGCAACTCCCATTCGTCCCGCTCGTTTTTCAGCAGGATGACCTGCGCGCCGACAAGCATTACGCCTTTGACGGAGATCGGGAATCTTTTCGCGTTTGCGTCACTTGGAATGTTCATTGAATTTCAAACTTTACGATGGTGGCGTCGTCCCTGGCCTTCACGCGAGGCCAACGGGTCTCCTTACTATCCAGCGCCTCGGCATCCCGGGTATTGCTGACCAACCGCTCCAAGCCAGAGACACTGAACGCTTCCTCAAAGAACTCTTCCCTACTCATCAGGTGATAGGTATCCACAATCCGGTAAAGCCCATCCGTCACGAGAAGACCGCGAACCTTAGTGCTGAACCTCATCGCCATCCGCTGCAGTCCGGACAATCCGTGCCCTCTGGGCTCGAGGATCCAGTAGCCGCCAGGTGTATTCATCCTCGCGCGATTCTCACGAATCAAAGGCACCAGCGCCTCCCAGACCGCGCCCCGCTCCAAGACTGTCTGCCTGAGCGCCAGATAGCTGGATAACAACGCGGCATCAAGCTGGCGGACAGCAGAGTCCCCGAACGACGTGATCGCCCCTTTATCGGCCTGCAGCAACATCGTGCAGTCGCCCAGGTTTGCCACTTGAAGACACTGCCCCGTCAGTTGGACTGCCGCGAAGCTCGCCGACGGCACATCGAAGTCCTCCGCGAGGTAGCCCTGTATGCCTTCGTCCTGCCTGACCGATTGCAGCGCGCTATCGAGCGCTTGGGCAACATCCTGCCCAAGCCCCATACCCCGATGAAACGCGGCTGAGAGCGTGGCAACAAAGTGGGCGGCATCGGAAATGCGCTGACCATTGGCATCCAGCACGGTGCGGCGCGACAGGCTGGTAGCGCCGTCCAGGATCCAAGCCGCATTACTGACGCCGCCGCCGATATCCTCGTTGCAGCTTCCCGCTGCAGATGTGTACGTTTCGCTAGTGAACCGCAAGGCCTGCCTCCTTAAGTGTGTTTTCATCGCCTGTGGACAACAAAAGTCTGTATGCGGACCGAGTACCAACGAAATGTGTACGGTCATGCAGCGATCTCAGGTTGTCGATAAGGTAGCCCTGACCTGGGCGCAGGCGTAGACACGGCGAGACGGGTTCAGCACAAGGTCGTTGATCCAGACAGCCGCGTCTAGATTGAGGGCAAAAAGAACAATGTCGCCAGCGTGGTCATCCTGTCATTCAATCGGGAATCGAGCCGTCGAGTTGCGCCAATCGTACGTATTCCGACAGGGGTCGCGTGGCGCGAAAGTACAGGTCGCGCAGAACGGGGCGTTTTCGCGGCCCGACAATTGCAGCCAGATCGGACAGCTTGATCGTCCCCAGTTCGGGCATGCCGATGCCGAGGTCGATCAGACCCCAGGCCGTATCGCCATCGCTCGGGTCGAGCGTGGCCAGCAACCACGTCACGTGCGCATCTGGGGTGAACATCCGAACCACGGGCACAGGGTCGATGGTCCGACCGGCGGCGCTCATCTTCCCATTGGCCAGCAGTTGCTCACGTTGATCGTTTGTAATCAACTCGTTCATGTTCACTTCCTCCTAAAAGGTCAATTTCAGGGTGCATCGCGGGGAGTTCTCCACTGCGACAACATCGCTTTCGATAGCGCCTTCGCAGTCCTCCCGTGCGAGGGCGCTACTGAAGTTCATATAACTTCTGCTGACTCGCCGGTCGGATACAGCCATACAGGCAACTAGGCCTCAGCCGATGCGTTGGCAGCGCCAAGCTCTGGCCACAGGACGTGCCATCTATCCGGCGAAAGATCGTCGAGCGAAGTTGGCGCCCTGCCAGTGGCAAAAGCCAGTTCGGTGACTCTGCTCCGCGGGATTCCGGTCTTACGCCAGTCACTAACCGAGGGCGCTTTGATGCCCAACAGTTTCGCCACTGCACTGGTCCCGCCGAGAAGATCGATAAGTTCGGTAGCTGTAGCCATGCCTAATTTTAGGAATTCCTTATTATAAAGTCAAGGCATTCCTAACGATGATCCTGTTAGGATTTCCTAATGAATACGCTTGCTGACCGGCTTAAAGAAGCCATGTCCGAAATGCCTGAGGTGAAGGCCGTGGAAATCGCTCGCGCCTGCGGGATAAAGAGCGCGTCGATCGTTGACTGGCAAACTGGGCGCACGAAGAAGATGGAGGGTAGCAACCTGCTTGCCACAGCAGAGCTGCTACGGGTGAATCCGTGGTGGCTGGCCACGGGCAGGGGAAACAAGCGGGCTGCCTACGCGCTCGACCCCGGTTACGGTGTTGTCGGTGGAAGCCAATCAGAATCAAACCGCCAAACGTGGCCTTTCAGCGCAAGTCTTGAGGACTACGAAAAGCTGACCGCCGCGCAAAAAATAACACTGGACAACGTCGTGTCCGCCTTTCTATCTTCTAGCCTCGCAGAGGGACGTGAGCTGCTCAGCACACCTACTGCCGTAGGGCCCGTGAAAGCATCGGCCCGACGAGTTCGAAAGGATCCCAATTCGTAGTCCTCGCGTAGTCGGCCTTTGGCGTCGGTTTTCTTAGAGTACAAAATAAGGCCGCTTATCTTGCACTAGTTTGCGAAAAATTCAGTGCGGCTTTCGGCTATGGCAAATCGACCTAGTCTCAAATGAGATGATGGGTAAGCATCAAGCGGCAAGAATGCGTACCTTGCGAGGATTTAGCTTCATAAGAGGCAGAATTCTTCCCTTTACGGCAATGCTGGAGGCTTTCGCGAAAGCCAGCGCGACTTCATTGAAGTTCTAATACGCTGACGCAACGACATGCTGATGAGATTCCGGATGAAGAAGATTCTGCAAATCGCGATGGAGACGAGATTTTTTGGAAGGCGACAAGAAGCGCGGCCATCTGCCGGTAAGGTCGTCAGCACAACGTTCGTCCGACGAGACGCTACCTTTGGCGATCGGAAGGGCTTAGCGTAGGACATCCTCGCCGCTGCCTGAGACGTGTGCGGTAAGGAAGTCGCGACACCCGCACAGTCCACGCCGGCCATACGCGCGGCTCGCCGCTGAGAAGACCGAGCAACGCCCGGCTCTCGCTCCTCTGCTGAAAAGAAAAACGAGCGCCACAGAGGACGCCCGTTAGAAGAGGCGTTGCGACTACCACATCAGATGAGCTGCTCACCCTCCTGGTCGAGGCCGAGCACCGGCTCGCCATAGGGAGGAAGGTCATCCAACCAGAAAGTCCACCTGAATGGAAAGACCACCATGCCGCTCTCGCCTGCATGGGCAAAGCACCGGCGAAGCTCCATGTGATACTCATAGAACTTGTCTTCACCCACCGATTTGACGGCCTCCTCCCATGCATCGAAGTCGGCGACCAGCTTCGCGCAGGCCACTGGACCGAACGTCGCGCCGGTCATGCCGTAACGGAACAGCTCCTAGAATGGACCGCGTCCGCCGGTCTCCGGATACTTCTCTTCGTCCTCGACCAAAGCGGCCACCGCTTTGAACCATTCTGCAGGAGTTCTGCGACCTTGCAGCGGCTTCCCTGGAGCAATCAGAACAGTGAGCTTGCGGCAGTAGTTGTAGAACCACGGATTATTGATGTCGTCGTAGCAGAACATCTCCCGGCTGCTCGGCTCGAACTCGTAGGCAGCCTCGGGGAGCAAACCCTCTGCGAGCTGCGGATACGAACTCGGCGCGACCACTGCAACCGTGGAGCACTGCTTCCCCAACAGCGAATGGTGAAAGCCAAGGCGGTCAGGGGTTCTGGCCAAGTTCGAGATGGCAATGAAACAGCAAAAGCGCACACCCATGGAAAACTCCAGCGAAACTAGCATTGGAAGTTGGCGTGTCGAACGTGAAGCCGACTTCCGAAACGATGTTATTGAGCAGGTCTTTGACCTCGGTTCTAGCTCGCCGACAGAACGGCTTGCGGAGAGGTATATTGCGAAATTGCTCAATGACGACGTGCTGGAGGAATGGGCCGACGGAAATCGCCCCTCAATGCCAAGGTGTTTTCGTCGGAAATTTCTTTTGTAACAGAGGAAAGGAAGACCGCAGGCAGCGGTCCCGCTGCGGCGCGATTGGAAAGGTCGAGGTCGGCGAAGGTGGGAAGACGGAAAATGTAGCGGGCGCATTGAGCGTTGCCCAGGGCTACCGGGAACGCAGTCTCGCCAGCGCATCCCGTGGCACTAGGACTGGCCAGTCACCCCGCGTTGCCTACGAGTTACGAGAGGCAACCACGAATATCGCAAGGCGACAGCCCCCGCTGATCCGTATCAGTCTTCCTGCGTAAGAGAACGCAAGGACCGGCCGTTTGTTTCCTCTATTCTGACTTCGCCCTTCCACCAAAGCGCGATGGTCTTCTCGCTACGAGCGATCGGAAATCCCCGAGCCACTTCTTCGCCCTTGTCCAGCAGGACGTAACAGTAGTCGTGCTTCTCCGCGGCAGCCTTGCAACCCCTTTCGTAATTCTTCACCTTCGCTTCGGCGGCTTTGTTGCCAGCATAGTTGCCTATGTACGGCACGAACACGAGAGCTAAGAGCAAGAACTACGGGATGGAGAACGTGACTCCTATTGCAAAGGCATTCGCACCAAGCCAGTTCAGCGCACCAGTGGCCCACTTAGCATCGTTCAAGACCTGCGGGTTAAATCTAAATTTGGTAGAGAGCTTTCGCAACACCGAAGGCGCAAACCAAGCGAGGGTGGTGCCGCCACAGAGCATTAGCAGTGGAATATAACTGCGGGTCGCATACTCGACCCACCCTGACAAGCCAAACACAGCAGCTGAGTACGCCCCTACGTAAAGGTCTCTGTCTCCGATCGCAAACAGAAACGCCTTCAGTTTGAAAACATTGCTGTAGGCCTCGTTGTAGGCCAGGCCATTCAGATAGGCCACCTTCAGACCGATTCCCCCCGAGATGATCGCCTTGAGAATCCATTGCGCTCGCTGAAACCATAGCTGATTGCCGTTCTCTTGGGGAACGAGCTTCTTGTACTCAACGACATCCATATTTCCTCTTGCGATTGCGGAATGCCGAGACGAGAAACCGCTGACTCTATAATACAGGCTGCCTGCTCATACCCCTGTAGCCTCTACGCCTGCTGTTGCAGTGCATAGACGTTTGCGGCAAGCAACTCTTCTGCAATCGCAGTGTCAGCCAATCCGAAGGCTTCACCTGCAGCCAGACTTTCCGAATACGATTCCTCGGTCGTTGGCCAATGCCGTCGTGATGCGCGGTTACAGCATGACGCCCTGGTTGCCCTCCTCATCCATGGAGTCCAAACCCGCCCAGTGCTGAAATTCGACGACGACAAGGAGACACGATGGAACTCACCAGAATCGTTGTATGCGAGTGTGGAGTGCCGGCCCGAGTTCGCGAGATTCCCTACGACCTGGGCGGCACGACGCTGCGCGATTGGGCGCCGTGCCCGTGGTGCTACCGGAAGCTGCATCAGATGGAAGGTGAAGGCATCGTCCTTGTCGAGCTGGTGACCGCAGAGGAATGGGACTAGCTCAGGTTTCTGCATCCACCTCTCGAAGTGTTGGTTACGTTACTCATAGAGTGCGCGACGATAAGTCGCGTCGTGATGAAGCCCACGCTGACAGTCCGAGCCGGCGCACGTCCATTGCCGCCTGCTTCTTTTTTGCGGCCGGTCGTATATACTGTATAAATATACAGTGCCTTTGGCTTCGACCATGCTTCCAGAACCAGCAAACTGCCCGTTGTGTAGCGCTGCCGCAGAGCGAATCCGGTCGTCCGTGCTTGGGGGATACCGATACACATGCCCAAGGTGCGGTTCGTTCGGCATAGATTCGGCTGCCTTGGTCGATTTGGAAGCCGCCACATCGGCCCGGCAGGCCGTGGCTCGATTGCGATCGTATGGCCACCTGCCTGTCATCACACGGAATAAACAAGGCGTTTGCGTAGGGCCTGGCCGCACTTGAAACGTATGAACAGTCGCGACGGCCAATGCCGTGGGAGAAGGACAACATGGGGAACAACCGTCTGGCTACGAAATGCCATATGCCGGGAGCAACATCGAATCAACCTGCGGCCCCGGGAGCTAATGGGATTCTCGGGCGTATTCAAGGTCAGTACGTATCTGCTGCCATCCTTGCGCTTCCTCCCGCAGCAACCTCCTCTGAGGAGCACTTGGAGGTCGATATGGACGCGGGTCCGGATGGCCGAGTACGGTTCTTCGCTGAGAAGAAACAGGCCAAACGCCACCAGCACTCCCACTACTTTTGGTCGGTGTACCGGGTCGAGCCGGTGAAAGCTGACAATTTGCAGTAAGTCACGGGCAGCCAGGACGACGCGCTTCACTGCACGGAAAGCATCGTCGAGGAGCGAAATGATGATGACGCATGAAGACTGGCGCGAACGGGTGGTTGCCACTGGCATCACGCTATGTCCGGCCTGCGAATCGACAGATATCACTCTCGGCGCTTGCGGGGTAGGCGCAACTACCATCCATCAGGAATATGTGTGTGAGAGTTGCCAGCATTCGTTCGCTGGCATGTTCACGTTGCTCGGCTACTACGACGAAGGTTCGACTTGAACTCGGCCAGCGCGAAACGATTGTTTGCGATGTGACTTCCCTGCAACGGGGTGGCAGCGGCATCAAACCACCTTGTGTATGCTTGCCTCGAGTCCAAGCATAGGACTCATACACCGATATGCTCCATCGCTGGATTCGACTTCTCGCTCAGGCTTTCTTTGTCGCGATCATCATCGTGGCAGCTGCAGTTTTGTCTCGTGGCATCTACCTTCAGGTTGTGCAACCACCGGCAGCAGAGCTTGAAGACGTGAGCGATATCGACCGGTCTACGCTTGGCTGCCCAGCACCGCGCTGGGAGCAGAAGGCTAGAAGTGACGGAAGCTCTGAACCCGAGGCCACTAGACCTGCCGGCTGCCTGGAATCCTGACGAGAGCAGCAAGCGGGGCACTGCAACCAGTTGCATCTGGCGTGAATAAACTGCGCGCAAAGGTGAGCATTCCGGACATCGCCTCTTGGGTTAAGACTGGCTTCCGGTAACCGTTACTCCAAGTCTGGCTGCGAACCCCGCTCCAGTACTTCTATGGGCGGGCGGTACTATCGTACTGCTCGCCTCTTTTCCGCATGCACTGGCGTGTCATCGTGACGCGAGAAAAAGAAGCCCATCACATGCGGCGATGGGCCCGTCCATAAACGTGTGCAGATCGTCAGCGTCCGTTCGTTGAACCTAGAAATCTTCAGCGCGTAGCACGACGTAGTGGTGGCCGCCAATCGATGTGCGCTGAATGCGCGCAGCCACGTTGCGAATGCGTTCCCATCCCTTCCGAAACGCTTCGGCAATTGCCACATCTCGTTGCTGCGGGGACACCCCTGTTGGCTCGAGACCGAAGTGGTCCTCAAGCGCTTGCCGTGTGACTACGAACGTTTGGCTGCGTCCTGCAATTAGGTAGTCGAACTGAACTGCCACGTCGCCCTCGACGTGAGCAATCTTGGGCTCAATTGGGTAGACCATCCCGCCTCCGTGGATTGGCAACCCAGTTAGAATACACTGGCGCGAACGGCGGCAGGCATGACCCTTGAGACGCGACCAACATTCACCGCGCTGTCGGCTTACCACCCGGTTTCACTGCCCTCCCTCGGTCCACGCCCTGACGACCGTCTCAAGAAGGCGCCAAACTTGCACACCCAAATGGCCAGCTTCCACAATCCAGCGCAACTCTCGATTCTTCACAATTCCGAGGCTCAAACGCTTCGCGAGCGAGCTGCGGCCATTCTTTGGGTGAAATCGCAAATGGCCAGGCATGGCATCACCGCAGACGACCTGGTTTCAGCGGGTTGTTTCGGGGAGCAGTTCGTGGAACCGAAGGTAGAAGTGCGTGCCCAGTACAAAGATGCCGTTGGCCACTCCTGGAATGGCGAAGGCGCACTTCCAGAATGGCTCCAGCGCGCGGTCAACGCCGGTCAATCCGTTGAGCACTTCAAGGTGGCGTAGCGTTACTCGCAGCGCTGATCGCACGGAGGCGGCCTGACGGTGTGCATCGTTGTGGCGCTCGTTATTGGTCGGCTAGGCACGGCAGCGATAGGGAAAAACTGGTCTCTGTGGGGGAAGGTTGAGACGACCAGCACGCGGGCGAAGATAGCCCGTCTATCGGAACTATCCAGGATATGGATAGTGAAAGGATCCGACATCTTGCATGCAGGAATCCGCTACAGCGGCTCCCTCTGGTCGTCCATCTCGGTCGAAAGCATCATAAAGTTCACGGCGCCGGCACTGGCACGATCTTCCTGACCAAATTATTGAAGGTGTCGGCCACATATAGCGTGCCATCCTTGTCCATGGCGACACCGTAAGGCTGCTTGAACCTCGCTGCAGAGCCGATCCCATTCTGTGCGCCAGTAGCGCCCGCCTGCCCGGCAAGTGTGGAAACAACGCCGGCCGGCGTAACCTTGCGGATCAAATTATTGCCCGTATCCGCCACGTAGATGTTCCCATCGACACCTACAGTCACGCCACCCGGCGAATTGAACGATGCCGTGTTCCCCGGGCCATCCAACGCACCGTTCGCACCAGAACCAGCGAGCGTTGTCGCCACCCCTCCCGATGTCAGCTTACGGATGCGGTTGTTTCGGCTATCAGCCGCATAGATGCTGCCCTGGCCATCCATGGCAATGCTGTAGAGCCCGTTGAACAGCGCTGCCGTTCCCGTTCCATCGGCAAAGCCCGGCAAGTTGACTGTGCCAGCCAGCGTTGACACATCCAGGCCAGGCGTGATCTTGCGGAAAACGTGGCTGTAGTATTCGGACACATAGAGATTGCCGGACTCATCCAGCGCAATCCCGGCCGGACCCGCGAATGATGCAGCTATACCATTGCCATCTACCGCGCTTCTTGCCCCATTGCCGGCAATCGTGGTCACATCGCCTACCGGGGTAATCTTGCGTATGCGATTGCCGCTCAGCTCAGTTGCGTAGACGTTCCCTGACCCGTCGAGAGCGATACCACCCAGACCGTCAAAGTACGCCGCGGCCCCAATACCGTCCACTGGGCCGACAAATGAACCGCCACCTGCGACCGTCGACACATCCCCCGAAGACGAGATTTTTCGCAGGAGACCGGTCTGCACATCCGACACAAATAGGTTTCGGTCTTTGGTGATGACGATCCCGTACGGCAGGGACAAGGTTGCCAGGCTCCCGCTCCCATTGGCTGAGCCTGCCGCGCCCGAGCCAGCTAGCGTCGACACCTTCGCAGCGGCGGCGGAACAAGCCACCGCGACGTCCGTGACGGCTGCTGAAGCCTTGCCACTACCTTGAGTAACAGAACAGAACTGCCAAAAAGGCTGTGTACGGACAGTGACAGCATAGGAAGAGCCGTCTGCGACGGGAGAGGCAAAGACAAATCTGCCGTCCGCCAACACCTTCAGGTCATCACCAGCATTGTTCTGAAGCACCATGCTGCCGCTGAGGCCGCTGATAGTTCCTCCGACTACATGCGTAACCGCGGCAGGAGTTGCTGGCACCGCTGCGCCACCTGGCTGCGATGCGGCAGGTTGAGGCGTATCGCTATGGTCTCCCCCGCAAGAAGCCAACAGCCATGCTGCCCCTACTACGGCACCCACGCGACCCATTTCCTTGGCTCGGCTCAAGCTCATCCCTTCCCCCCCTTTCTTTTAGTGTTTTTGAGTTCCCGAAAACGTGAACGCTGCGCAGCGCGCGTTCCGATGCTGCTCTACTTGCCTACATCGATGAAATGCCGACAGGCTTTTCCATCAGGGCACCGACCCTATCGCAAGCTCCCGCAAACTGTATATCCCCAATAGTGGGGACATTCCTTCGTTGCGCAGCCACGTGCCCCAGCGAGGAGGATGGCTACGTCTTCGCATCTACGATGCGTCCAAAAAAAACCCGCCAGAGAACTGGCGGGCTAGGGGTGTCGGGACGGGTCAATATCCCGAAGCAAAGAATAAGGATTCGGACCCAAGCGCGATGTCAGAGTTTGTCTGATACATGCTGAACTTTCCTGAACTCAGACTTCAGCAAAAAAGAAGCCCGTCACATAGCGATGACGGGCATTTGCTCAAAACCTCGGAGGTGAAGAAAGGCACGATTCTGGACACGCGCGCCGTCTCCAATGTAAGGCCTCAGCACTGAGCCCCGATGTAGGCGTTCCGCTGATTCAGCATCGCACCGTCCTGGCTGCCAATTGCGCACCAGCGATGTCTTCATGCGCGTCATCACCACCCGCGCGCACCTATACTGAGGATGCAAAAACATCCTCAACTCCAAGCCGCAGAAGCTGGCACCCTCCTCTCCTCCAATATCCCAGCTCAGGCTGGGCCGATTTTGAAGTGGCCTGGCGGCAAGACCCAGCTGCTGCCCATGCTCAGAGACTTGCTGCCTGCAGGCAACCGTCTCATTGAGCCTTTCCTCGGCGGTGCCAGTGTGTTCTTGGGAACAGATTTCCCGAGCTACCTGCTACTCGATGCGCATAATGACCTCATCGGCATGAACAAACAGATGGTCGAGCGTCCCGAAAGGATTATCGAGCTGGCACGCCCGCTGTTTTCCGAGTACGCGGCCAACCAGGATATTTACTTACATGTCCGCGATGCCTTCAATCGAGCAACGCCGGCCGACGTGCGGGCAGCATACTTTCTGTACCTGAACAAGTTCTGCTTCAACGGGCTGTCGCGGTACTCCGCAAAGGGCAACTTCAATGTGCCGTGGAATCGGTCCGCTCGGGCGCCAGCGCTACCAGAAGACAGCATTCGGGCGTTCAGCGAACGTGCGCGAAGCAAGGCGGTCATCGTGCAAGGAGATTTCACGGATGCGTTCAAGCTTGCGGTGCTTGGCGACGTCATCTACTGCGACCCACCGTATGTGGACCTAGCGGATGCGCCGTCTTTTACGAAATACACGGCAGAGGGCTTCCCTCGAGAACGTCAACAAGAGTTGGCAGATTTGGCTCGCGCCACGGCGGCTAGAGGCATTCCGGTCGTAATCTCCAACCACCTGACTGCCGAAACTCGGGAGCTGTATCGAGGTTCCGAATGTCACGAAGTCGGAGTTCGAAGAAGTGTCGCCGCCCGGGCAAGCAGCAGGAGGATAGTCTCCGAAGGACTTTTCGTGTTCCAGCTCCAGAATTGACGGCGATAAGTATATGCAAACAAGCCCGCTCACGAACCGAGCGGGCTTTGGCTGCTGAAAACTGCCGCGACTTAGAAATTTCGCGGTGTCGCATGTCGTCAATTCGTAGGCCGTTCATCCTTCGTGGCCGCCATACATGAAACCTTACGCTGTGACGGACGCGCGCAGGCGATTCACCACTTGGTTGTCCTTTCCTTGTACCAGCGGTGTCAACTCGAAGTTAAACTCGATTTCCTTGAACGCGTCGTCTTTCAGCCCGAGCGCAGCGCCGCCTGTCTTTTCGACGACGTGTGGAACCAGTTCTTCGCGGGTGGCATAAGCAAAATCGTCCCAGATTAGCGGATCGCCTTCGATGTTGATTTGCGTCGTGAGCTTGCGGGTCTTGTCGCTCGTCACGAAGAAGTGCACGTGCGCAGGCCGATTGCCGTGGCGGGCCATGGCGTCGAGCAGTTGTTGCGTCGCGCCTTGCGGGGGACAACCATAGCCGACCGGCATCAGCGTGCGGAACTCGTATTTACCGTCGGCGCCGGTCTTTACCGCGCCGCGAAGGTTGAAATCGTCCTGGGCACCGGTCGGGTCGAAGTGCGAGTAGAAGCCCTTGGAGTTGGCGTGCCAGCATTCGACCACTGCATCAGCCACAGGCTTGCCGTCTGGTCCGGTGACGGTGCCACGGATGACGAGGGGGCCCGCAGCATCGTCGGCATTGATGTCAATCCTGGATACGCCCTCACGCACCGGGGCGCCCGCAACATACAGCGGGCCTTCAATGGTGCGCGGGGTGCCACCGTGGATGTCGGCTTCACGGTCCGCGGCATCCATGCGAATGTCGAGATATTTTTCGAGACCTAGGCCGGCGGCCAGAAGCGCCGCCTCGCCATCCTGGCCAAGCTTGTTGAAGTAGTTCACGCCGGCCCAAATCTCGTCAGGGGTCATGTCTAAGTCGTCAATGGCCTTGAAGAGGTCGCTCAGCAAACGATGCGTGATCTGCTTGGTACGCGCGTTGCCATCTTGGCTCCCCAGATTGGCGGCGGCCTTGAGCAGGTCCTGCACTTCCTTGGCGTCGAAAACTTTGGCACTCATGTCTGCTCCTTTGTTCTGTAATTATTGTTTGGTGGTCATCCCCTCTTTTCAGATCGGCCTCAACCTGTTCAAAAGGCGTCGTCCCTGAAAGCAGCAAGGGGGAGTGCCACGCATGCGGCGCCCGGCATATCCGAACCATGAGGTAACGCAAGGAGTCAGCTCTTGCCAGTTTCCTCCGATTGGAAAGCCGCCCTCAGGCTAAGCCGCCCGAGTACTTTTCAAGCAACGCCCAAGCTTCCTGCCCGAATCTTTTCTTCCATTCAGCGTAGTAGCCGGATTTCTGCAGCGCCGCCCGGAACGGTCTTCCGTCCACACTATTGAATGTCATTCCTCTCAACTTGAGCGATTCAACCAACGAGTCGTTGACCTCTGCATTTACCCTGCGTTCCTTCATAGCGTGGGCGTCGAAATTTCGAGAGGCCACCTGCCTTAGATCATCTGGCAACGCGTCCCATGAGCGCTTATTCGCGCAGAGCCAGAAACCATCCCATGCATGCGACGTCAAAGAGCAACTCTTTTGAACCTCATAGAGCTTGGCCATTTCGATCAGCGAGAGAGGATTCTCTTGCCCATCGACAATCTTGGTTTGCAAGGCCGTGTACAACTCAGCGTAGTTGATGTTGGTCGGTGCAGCGCCGAGTGACTTAAACAACGAAGTCAACATTGGACTGACTGGCACCCGAATCTTCATCCCAAGCAAGTCGTTGGGCGAGCCAATGCTCTTGCCACTACTCCTGACATGGCGGAATCCGTGGTCCCAAATTTTGGTTTGCGGAACAAGATTCACCTTCCCGAAAGCTGATCGAATATAGCTACCGAGGTCTCCATCCATCGCATTCCATATAGTCTGATAGTTGGGAAATGCGAATGCCGTTCCATTGATTGAAGCGACAGGGACGAGGGTTGCCCATACGAGACCGGCCGTACTGACGAAGTCGATTGCGCCAGAGCGGACTTGAGAGATCGTATCGGTATCGCTGCCGAGCTGGCCATTTGCATGCACTTGGATATCCAGGCGGCCGTTTGACTCACGGAGAATGTCAGTACACGCAGCCTTCAGCGCGGTTGGTATCGGGTGCTTGTCAGGGAGGGAGATGGCCAGCTTGTACTTATACTTCCGGGACTCTTCCGCCCGACCGATGACTGGGACAACCAGACTGCTGCATACGATGGCAGTTGCTGCAACCCCTACAACCTTCTTCAGAGCTCCCCGCCGGAGCAAATTGATATCCGGCTGCTCGCTGGACTCGGCAGTTTCTCGGTCGCTCATGTCTTGTCTCCCGTCCTTGTGCTCAGATTCTCAATGCGGGCTGCGGAGCGATAGAAGGACACTCACTCGGCCTGAAGCACGAATTGAAATGCCCTTCCAAATAGCCCAGCAGTTATTCGAAGGCCAATACTTCAGGCACCGCTTTGCGCGGCTTCTTCGGCCAGTTCGCCGGCCCTGGATGTCCCACTGTGACCAGCATTACCGGCACATCGGTATCCTTGAGTCCAAAAGTCTTGGCGACTGCGACAGGGTCGAAGCCGATCATCGGTCCCGACACCAGCCCTTTGCCCTGCGCGGCCAACATGAGGGTCATTGCAGCCAACGAGCCCGAGCGAATGGCCTCGTCGCGCTGGAACGCCGAGTTGTCCTCGTACATGTTCTGTGCCGCGCCAATCCAGCCGTTGTAGATTGCATCGTTGATGATGCCTGCGTCGAGAGTCGGCTTCAGTGCAGTGGGCAGGGTGAGATGCGGTTGAAGCGTACCGCAGACAATGAACGTGACAGCGGCATCAATTATCTTCTGTTGACCAAATGCCAGCGGCAGCAGGCGTGACTTCGCCTCGTCGCTGCGTACCGCGATGAACTTCCAATTTTGCAAGTTGAACGCGGATGGGGCGTGCGTCGCCAGTTCAACGAGGTCAGAGATCTCTTGGTCCGTCAGTTGTCGCGTCTTGTCGTAGCTGTTAGCCGACACGCGGGCTTTGATCAGTTCGGAGATGTTCGGCATATCGAACTCCTTCTTCAGATATCACTTGGGAAACACGCGTGACTGAGGCGACACAGCTTGCCCCTGGCTGATTGAACCGAGCCGCCACGCGAGATAGGTGGTCGATATTGTTATGCCCTCACAAATGGAAGAGAATGACCAAAAATGAAAGCATCCCTTTCATAAATGAGAATTAAGCGAGTATGGATCTCAACGCCGTTCAAATGTTTGTCACCGTGGTGCAAGCTGGTAGCCTTTCGTCGGCGGCCGAGCGGCTCAACATTCCCCTCCCAACGCTCAGTCGGCGCGTTCGCGAACTTGAAAGGCAGCTTAGTGTTCAATTACTCGAGCGGTCTGCGCGAGGTACGAAACTCACTGAAGCCGGGATTCGGCTCTACGAACACGCCAACCGCGGCATCGAACTGCTGGTTGAAGGTGAGCAAGCCGTGGTTAGCGACCAGGCGCTCCTGAAGGGGCGTCTGCGGCTGTCGCTGCCGCAGACGTTTGAACCGTGGTGGGAAGTGCTATCTATATTCCAACAGCACTACCCAAATGTTCGACTGCATGTGTATACAACGGAACGTCGCGTTGATCTGATTGAAGACGGCATCGATGTGGCGCTACGAGTAGGATCTATTGCCCACGACGCTCTCGTGGCCAGGCGCATGCTCTCGTACCGGCACGTTCTAGTCGCAAGTCCGAAACTGGTCGCCAAGCTCGGTACGCCAAAAAGCCCGGACGACCTGCATCGGTACCCTTGCGCGATCTGGGGATTCGGCGGCATTTCGAATGGCCGCTGGCGATTGGGCGAGCATGATATTCAACCCGACGCGGTGCTATCCGCGAACGACTACGCCCACTTGCGTCACTGCGCGATAGCGGCCGAGGTCGTTACCGAACTGCCACCATTTCTCGCTGCGCAATGCATTCGTGCAGGGCAACTGGTCCCGTTGCTTCCAACGCACCCATTTCCCGAGCAACAGGTCAGCCTGCTCTACCCATCTCACCGGCATCCCTCTGCCATCGTCCGAACGTATTTGGATTTTTGTCAGTCGCGGACTTCCTGGTTCGCCGAAGCATGTAAGACACCTCAGGGGTTTCACGCGTAACGATGATGTGGTGACTGAACGAAATTAAAAACCCCCTCGTTCTTTTCATGACGAGTGAGTCGCTCCTAACGATATCAAAGGAAAGATATCCTCCCTTTATTTTCATATGTTTCCGGGAGGATATGAATCTTTTTTTCCTTTAAGAAATCCTAGACTGAGGGAATCTTGAACAACCGCCTTTCGGTGATCGAGTTTCGTCTCTTTCTCTACCTATCTTCGCCAAGATATTGGCCGCTTCGCAGTCGGGCAGCCAGGGAAGGAGTCTTGAGGTATGCCTCCACAATCTGCGAGTTGCCAACGCGACGCCCCATACGGGCTGTGGAAAGCGTCCGTTAAACGAGCATCTCTTGCTCGATCCAGTCGACAACCGAACTGAACTTTGGCCGCCAACCCAACTCGGCCCGAGCGCGAACGCCTTTGACTCTGCTATTTCCACCCAACGAGTAGCGTGCACGGTTATAACCCCAGATCTGCACCGCTTCTTTCTCAGACAAGCCCTCGCCTCTGGGCAGCTTCAGTCGCCTCGATAGTGCATCTGCGATGTCACCGAAGCTCGCATCCCCGTTCTCGACGAAATAGAAGGCATTGGCCGGTGCAGCAGACAAAGCCAAAGAATACAGGTCGGTCACGTCCGCAATATGCACGGTCGACCACCGATTCAGTCCACTTCCGACAACGCGGACGGAGCGATGATCCAGCGCGTACTTTACCAATGGCGGAATTTGTACGCTGTGTCGTTGAAGACCGGTTCCTTCTCCATAGATAAGACTGTTACAGAGTACGATTCCTCGGACACCAGACGCCTCGCGAACCAGCGTATCGATGGCAAACCGGGCCTGTTTGTCCGGCCCAACGACCAATGGCGTATCCTCAGTAAAGATTCGCGTTCCGGCATTGTCGCCGGCTGCGGGCTCGCCGATGAGACTCGTTCCGCTCGTGTGGATGAGCGGCTTTTCGCTTCCCGCCAACCCTCGAATCAACGCCTCCACCGCTTCCCGGTGATCACTGCTCGCCGCGTTGATCACAGCATCTGATTGACGCGCTTCATTCTCCAGGAGGGCGCTGTCATCCAGGTCGCCGAATACGGGTTCGACTCCCAATTGCATAAGATCATCTGCTTTTTCTCGGCTACGGACCAGCCCTCGCACCGTATGCCCCTCAGAAAGCAAATGAACGGCGACAGAGCCTCCAATGTACCCAGATGCACCTGTAATAAAGACTTTCATATCTCACTATCGGGTCGAAAGACAGATGGAGCGAAAAACAGTGGCTGCTGTTATTCCGTGAACGCAACATTCTTGAAATGTTCGACGAATGGCGGAATGGCGAAAAATGGGCCAACTACTTCACGCCATTTCTCGAACGCCGGAGATTCGCGGAATCCTTTTGTATGTGCCTCAACGCTATCCCACTCAATCAGTAAAACGTAGCGTTCAGTTGACTCAATGCTTCGCTCGAGCGTGTAACGCCGAAACCCAGAGGACTTGGACAGGATTGTTTCAAGCGCCATGCGAACAGCAGTTTCAAAGTTGGAGTTCTGGCCGGCGTGAATACGCAGATCGGCGATTTCGACAATCATGTAGGAGCTCACTTCAAAAAGGGATTAACGACCTTGTACCGAAAGCAACCGATACACCTTTGCGGTCATCCAGCGGCACGATGTGGCAAGCAGACTAACCGTATCGCTCTTTCACATATGACGTCAATATTTCACTAGTGAAGTTGCATCAGAAATGGCCGATTATCGGACAGGCGTGAAGTTTGGAGCTGAGGAAGCGCTAGCCGGTGGAGGTCTTAGGCGGACATGTTCGCAATGGTGGAGCCAAGGTCGTTTGCGATGGGAACGCTGTCAAACGGCGCCGCTCTGCGTCGAAGCCGGCCCGAAAACTTCCAAGGCAAAGTCCAAGAAGCTCTTGAGCTTGGGCGTCATTCGTCGGTCGGGAGCGTACAAGACATGCATTGGCCGCGAAGGTGCATCGTAGGACGGGAGAAGTCGAACAAGCCGTCCGTCGGTAAGTGCAGCCCTTACCACTTCCAAGGGCTGTAAAACAATCCCCATGCCTGCCAAAGCCGCGCACATCAAAGGTTCGTCATGATCTACCACGAGACGGCCGGAGACAGGGACAGTGACTCGACCATCAGGGCCGTCGAAAGCCCAATGCGTGCGCAGTTCGGTGTGGGCAAAGCCCAAGCATTCGTGAAACTGCAAATCGTTTGGCGTTGTTAGAGGAGGTCGGCCCTCCAAGTAGCCAGGTGCAGCGCACAATACCAAGCGGTAAGGTGCCAGCGGCCTCGCGATGAGCCCACTGTCTGACAGTTCGCCAACGCGAAAAACAACGTCAAAACCCTCCTCCGTGAGGTCGACTGCTCGATTACTCAGCCTCAGGTCGACTTCCACTAGGTGATTTCGCTTCATGAATGCAGGCAACTGCGGTGCCAAAGTGTGCATTCCAAAGCTAACAGGTGCGTTAACTCGTAGACGCCCCGTGGGGACTGCTCGAGTTGCTTCAGCCAAACTCTCTGCAGCCTCAACCTCGGCCAGGATAAGCCGCGCACGTTCGTAGAATGTTCGACCAAAGTCAGTGACACTTTGGCGTCGCGTCGTCCTGTTTAGCAGTCGCACCCCCAAACGCTGCTCAATTTGCTGGATATGTCGTCCGACCAACTGAGACGACATCTGCAACGCTTCGGCAGCCGCACTGAAGGAGCCAAGATCAACTGCCTTCACAAACACGGCCATGCCAGTGAGGCGGTCCATTTGAAACTCACACTTTCTAGTGAAGACTAATTCTAGCCATTTTTCCGAAAACTGCCTGAATCTACCATGAGAACTCATCGACTCTACTTAAGAGGTTGTCCATGAAAATCGCAGTCATCGGAACGGGCAAGATCGGCGCGGCTTACGCCAACGCGCTCGCTAAAGCACAAATTGAAGTCATCATCGGCGACCGTCATCAGGAAAAGGCTACTGCGCTAGCTCAAGAGATTGGCGACCAAGCGCAAGGGACCACTATTGAGAAGGCACTCGGGACAGCCAGCGTCGCGATTATGGCGCTACCCTACCAAGCCATCGTCGACGTAGTCGCTGAAACGAAAGGCTTGAACGACAAGGTGCTCATCGATGTGAGCAACCCCGTAAATGACGACTTCCAGAACTTGGTAGTTGGACTTACCACGTCGGCAGCAGAGCAAATCCAGGCTACTGCACCCAAAGCTCGGGTCGTCAAGGCATTCAACACCATCTTTGCCCAGTTGGTTTCTCCGGACGCGCGGGAAGGCCGGAGCCTTCAAGTCTTCATCGCCGGCGATGATCCGGATGCGAAATCCGTCGTTCACGAACTGGCAAAAAGGCTCGGCTTTATCGGCGTTGATGCTGGCGGTCTACGCAACAGCCGCTTTCTGGAGCCGGTTGGCATGATGAACATCCAGTTTGGGTTCTTCCTTGATGCGGGACCGACTACGGCTCCGTCTTGGGCTCACGCATAACCGACAACGTCACCATTAGGCCCTTGCCTCAAGCTACTCCTCAACCTTACATGCTGCGCCCTCTACTCGCCTGCCTTGGGATGCTCCTTATCATGTCAAATTCCTTCGCCGAATCAGCAATAAAGGTGCTTGGCAAGGACTTCAAATTTCCTAACCGGATCGAAGGTCTTCCGCACACCCTCTCTCACTTTTCAGACCTTGAGATACAAAGATTCAAAACGTCCGACGGAGTTGAACTGGCGTATTGGGAAGCCGGCCAAAAGCAAGCTCAACCTCTGATCTTCATCCCTGGCTGGTCTGCAAGCGGCGCCGACTATGTCAATGTGATGTATCTGCTCAGCAAGAACTATCACGTCTTCGTTCTCGATCCGCGCAACCAGGGTCTATCTCAACGGGTTGAACACGGCGGCAGAATTTCTCGGTTCTCAATGGATCTTAAGGAATTCTCTGACCACCTCGGCCTAGCCAAAGCCGACTATGTCGGCTGGTCGATGGGCGCAGCAGTACTTTGGAGTTACATCGATCTGTTTGGTACGCGTGGAATCAAAAAGGCCGTATTCGTAGATGAGCCGGTTTCGATTTACGCCCATCAGGACTGGAGCGAGCAAGAAAGGATTCAAGCAGGGGGAACCACTACCTCGCCTGAACGCATGGTCGCCGGGTTCACCCGCGGAGAGCCACTCAACAGCCTGGTGACCGACTTGCTACCCTGGCAACGCGCGGCCTTGAAAGATTCTCCGTATTACGCCAACTCATCAGCATTTGCGAGTGAGTTCATCAAGAACGATCCGCAGGCGCTTGGAAGAGTGTTGTTCGACCACATCATGAATGACTGGCGAGACGTCATTCGAAGCAAGATCGATATCCCGGTGGCGATCTTCACCGGTGAGGAGAGCAACAATTTGCCAAGCCAGCGGTGGATTCACAGCACGCTGCCCGGCTCGAAGCTCTATGTGTACACATCGAAGGAGCAGGGTGACCACTTCTTGATGCTAAAGAATCCGGTGAAGTTTACAGCCGACCTCGCTAGCTTCCTATCGGACGGCACGGCTCACTCCCCCCACTCCTACCGATTGTCCGGTGTCAAGCTTCAATCGACGACATATCTGGGAGGGCCGGCATTGGAACTTCGAATGCCCTCCTCAAGTTACCAAGATGCAAGTAAGGAAACTCTCAGCGACCGCGACTTCATGGCCTGGTTGCCGGTTGATTTTCATGATGGGACTGTCGAGGTGGATATTGCCAGCGACCTGGCTCCTGACGCTCCTGACTACGCTAGAGGGTTCGTCGGCCTCACCTTCCGTATCGACGACCAAGGAAGGTTCGAGAGCATTTACCTGCGCCCAACCAACTCCAACGCAGACGAGCAATCCCGGCGTGACCATACCGTACAGTACGTCGCGTACCCCGACTTCCGCTTCAATCGCTTGAGAGCTGAAGCCCCTGGCAAATACGAAACACATGCCAACATCGGTCTAGGAAGATGGATTCACATGAAGCTCGTTGTTGTCGGAAACAACGCGTCGCTCTTCTTAGATAACGATCCTGAGCCAACATTAGTTGTGAACGACCTAAGGCTTGGCCCTCGGCAGCACGGCGGGGTTGGAATTTGGCTTGAGTCGGGCACGGTCGCTCACTTCCGCAATCTTGTGGTAAAGCAAGCAGACTGAGTATCAAAAACCTGTTGGCTGCCGGGGCAAAGTTGTGCACCCACCCATCGCCCCGTCAGCCACGCATCACCGCACTAGAACTTGTGGCGAATGCCCAGCGCCACACCCACCATGTTGTTCTTGCCAGCCCCAGGAAAGTATCCGTTCGCGAAGCCGATGGTCGACGTATCAAAGTTCAAGCCGGAGTTCTTCGCAAAGGCTGTCGTAAGGTAGACATCGGTGCGCTTCGAGAAGTTGTAATCTGCAATGAAAGAGACTTGCCAAGGATTCGCTGGATTCGTCGCCGCCCCCGAGCTACTAAGCTGAATGCGCTTTACGTCATCGTAGTACCACGCGGCAGTCAGGGTTACGGCGGGCGTCGCCTGATAGTTCACACCTATCCAATAGAGGTCATCGCGCAGGAAAGTAGCGCTGTTGATGTTGTAGTTGTTCTTCCCCCAGCGGTATCCCCCCATCACTTTCACTGTCTGGCCGAAAGAGTAGCTTGCCGCGACCGCCGCCTTTTGAGTTTTACCGACACCGGGGTCGCCAAAAGCAGTCATCGATGGATGGTACACGTCATATCCCACACCGAGCCCGAACCGATCGGATAAGTAATAGATACCGGTCCCATATCCGCTATCGCGGCTGAATTGGCCGGGTACCTCACCATTTCCGAAAACGCCATTTCCGAACGACCAGTGCGCGCTGAGTGTGATGGGTCCGAGGACACCCGTGTACTTCGCGGTATTGTCAGAACGAAAGTTGAGACCAGTCATGGCAATCACCGGTTCGTACTGGGTCGCAAATGCCGTCGGCGAGAAGTTGGCCAGCGCATCGAACATTGACGTGTATTGCCTTCCCAGCGTGACCGATCCCAGTGCTTTGGACTCCAGGCCGACAAAGGCCTGCCGGCCAAAGAGTCTCCCGCCCTGTTGGGTCGAACCGTCGTCGCTACCGTAGCCACTCTCCAACACGAAGAGCGCCTTGTTTCCGCCACCAATGTCTTCTTCGCCCCGCAACCCCCATCGCGTCCCTGCCAAACCACCAGACGATATTGCAAACTTGTTCCCGGCCTTGCCGGGAAAGCCCGGGCTCCCCGGAGGCACGGACGAAACGTTGCTTACATACTCGATATTCGTATCGATAACGCCGTAAAGAATCACACCCGATTGCGCCCAAGCGGGTACAGCGCATCCCATGAGGGCGCCAATAATCAAAGACTTCTGTTTCATGCCGCAATGTCTCCTCGTGCCTTGGTTTTTTGATGGTCGGCGATGACCATCGGCACGGGATCGCAGACTCCATGCCAGGAGTCCGTTCCTTATCAATCAGATACTTAGGAGACCTTCGCTAGTTGCAGCCGCGACAGCTACGCAACGGACGTGTCGCATAGTGCATCAATGTGGCTCACCTGGAGACCTGCTGTCGCTAGGGCTAAGCCTTCGGGGGCGTCCACGCGCGCAACGCAAGACCCCTTTAAGATGCAACGCCTTCTTATGGTATTGAGATGGCCTTCCATTAAGAGCGTGTTACCTGAGCGCCCGATAGATCTATCAGCTAGGTTCTACTGCCCGTCAAAAAAATGGGCTCAGCATTGCCGAGCCCATAACGCCACTGCCTCAATTGATTTTGAGAACGCCACGATCTACACGGGCATCTCGTTTCGAATCCATTCCAGGACCGAATGATGTGCTGGTCGCCACGCTAAATCGTTCTTTGCGCGTTCGGCTTTGACGAGACTCTGACCTGCCAGGGAGTACTTCGCCCGATTGACACCCCAACGTTCGATTGCCTCCGCCTCTGACAACCCTGGTCCGCATGGAAGTTTCAATCGCGCCGCGATCGCATCGCGGATCTCTACGAACGACGCATCTCCACTTTCGACAAAATAGAATCCCTTGGCTTCCGATCTTTCCAAGGCAAGTCTGTACAGTGCAACTACGTCATCAATGTGCACTGTGGACCAACGATTGAGACCTCTACCAACTACACAGACACTGCCGGCTTCGCGCGCAAATTGGACCAGCGGTGGAACCTGAACGCTGTGTGGCTGCATAACAGGACCGTCACCATAGATAAGCGCATTGCACAAAACGACGCCGCGAATACCTGCCGTGGTGCAAACAAGCATATCGATGCTATACCGAGCCGCCTTGTCCGGACCGATTACCAAGATGTCACGATCCGAGAAAGCGTGCCCGCAGCCTAGTTCGCCCCATAGGGGTGCGCCAACGAGGCTAATGCCACTCGTGTGTAGCAATGGTTTCCCGCTTCCCTCCAACCCTTCAATCAGAGCTTCGACAGCAGCTCGATGGTCACTGCTAGCAGTATTGATGACCCCATCAGCACGCGCTGCCTCACTCTTTAGCAGCTCAAAGTCGTCAAGGCTCCCTAGTACAGGCTCTATGCCCAATTCGCGCAGAACTTCGTTCTTCTCTTCATCGCGGACGAGGCCACGAATCGAGTATCCCGCTGAGACGAGGTTAGCGGCCACAGAGCCACCGATGTACCCTGTGACCCCTGTCATGAATATGTTCATAAGTACGCCCTGCCTATAGTTAGCCAGAAACGGCTAGCATCCTTCCGTCGAAACTAGCCTTTGCGCATGTGAGCCCACACCGTGGACTAATTGGAGTTAGTCATCCACATCCCACTCGATACGCTTAGTGAATATGGCTTCCACCATTGACATCGATGGTGGCACCAGTGACGTACGCCGCAAGGTCGGAGGCGAGGAACAAGCAAGCACCCGCAATGTCTCGCGCGCGTCCCGCGCGCTTCATTGGGATTGCTTCAATGATCTCCTTGAACTTCGCTTCGGAGACGTTTCCGTCCAACATCCCGGTCTCGGTCATAGACGGACACACGACGTTCGCGCGGATCCCTTGGGGACCGAACTCCCGGGCAATGGTGCGCGTCAGGCTAATGACACCACCTTTTGAAGCCGCATAGTGTGCACCGCCCACAAGTCCGCCACCGCGCTGTGCAGCAACCGAAGCAACGTTGACAATAATCCCCTGCTTTTTCTCGACGAACGTATGCAGGACACTCTTGCACAGATTGAAGGCACCCTTCAGGTTCACATCCAAAATGAGGTCATAATCCGGCTCCGAAATCTGAAGCAGCGGTTGCGACTTCACGACAGCGGCGCTGTTCACCAAACAGTCGAGCGTCCCGAATCGCGCCATCACGGTTTCGACGAGACGCGAACAATCCTCGGCTCGACCGATATCGCACTGGACGCCCAGGATCTCGACGCTGTGTCCGACCTTACGCTCGATCGACGCGCGAATCTCCGTCGCGACCTCCTCTCGCATTGCCAGGTCAACCACCACCAGCTTCGCACCATGCTCCGCGAACAGCTCCGCGGTGGCATAACCAATGCCGCGCAATGATGCGGCTCCAACAATGACACAGACCTTATCTTTGAGAAGCATCTTTCACATCCAAACAAATTTGAGAAATTTCGCCCACTCGCCGAGCGCACTTGGCTCAGTTCGTTCAACGCCTCACAGGAAGCCAGTGGAAATCCAAGGCACCGCCGCGATCAAGATCGTTCCCGCGACTAAAGCCGCCAGATATCCCAGAATCGGCCGAATTCCTTCGTTGGGATGAACACGCGCGATCGCGCAAGCTGAGTAGTAGCCAACACCAAACGGCGGCGCGAAGAGACCGATGCCCATCGAGAGAACTACCACCATGGAGTAGTGGATTTCGTTGATGCCAAACTGCTTGGCGATCGGAAACAGCAAAGGTCCAAAAACCACGATTGCTGGAATACCTTCGAGCACACTTCCGAGGACAATGAATGCAACGATAGACACAGCGAGAAAACCGACCGCTCCTCCTGGCAGCTGTGACATTGCTTCAGCTAGTTGATGCGAGAAACCAGACTGTGCAAGTGACCATGCCATGCCAGTTGCAGTACCGATGATGAGCAGGATTGCGCCAGACAGAACTGCCGTGTCCACCAGCGCCGGCCATACCCTTTTGAAATCGAACTTCCTATAGATCAGCAGGCCGACCAGCACGGAATAGACAATGCCGATGGTGGATACTTCCGTCGCCGTCGCTACGCCTTCGACAACTGCCGCACGAATAAGGAATGGGAGTGCCAGCGCAGGAAAAGCGGCCAGCAAAGCGCGGCCAATCTCCTTGCGGGTAGCGCGCTGAACTACGGGCATCGCAACGCCCCTGCGGCGGTACCACACAACCCCGACCAGAAAGGCGGCCAACACAAGCCCTGGCAGAAGGCCGCCAGTGAAAAGAGCCGCGATTGAGATGCCGGTAACCGACCCGATGGTAATCAAGACGATGCTGGGCGGAATTGTTTCCGTCTGCGCGCCTGTCGCAGCCAGAAGTGCCAGCATTTCTCCGTCCTTTGCCCCTCGCTGGCGCATCTCGGGAAACAGTACAGGGGCGATAGCCGCCATGTCTGCTGCCTTCGAACCAGAGATACCGGAAACCAGATACATTGCCCCGATCAACACATATGAAAGGCCGCCCTTCACATGGCCGAGCAGCGACGCTAGGAACTGCACCATCGCCCGCGCCATGGAAGTCATCTCCATGATCAGTCCCAAGAAGATAAACAAGGGCACGGCAAGCAGGATAAGGTGCGACATCCCTTCATCCATGCGTCCGACCAAAACGATGGTTGGCGTGCTGGTGGTTAGCGCAAGATACCCAAACGTCGCGAGCCCGAAGGAGAAGGCAATTGGAACTCCCGCAAACACTAGCAGTGCCACAATGCCGACGAAGAAGATCAGTAGATTGATGTTTCCAAGATCCTCGAATGCGGGTTGCACAAGCAGCATGCACACTGCGACTAGACCTACGATTGCCACTGCTCCCGCAAACAGTCTCCAGTTCGCGACTTCTGCCAAGCGCAGGAGCGAAGCAACCACCATCAGAACAACCCCGCATGGCAATGCAGCTGCACGCCAAGCGTTCGAAAGCCCCAGGGATGGTGTCGTTACGATGACTTCTTCAGCGGCGAACTCGAATGCAGGTTCGACCACCATCAGTAGGAATGCGCCCGCCGCCACAATGGCCAAGACATCCAGGAACGCACGGCGACTAGGCGAAGCAATGTCGACCAAAGCAGTCATTCGCATATGAGTGCCACGACGCAATGCAATGACCGATCCCAACATTGCCAGCCAGAGAAATAGAATCGAGGCCAGTTCATCCGACCAAATCAATGGCTGATGAAAGACATAGCGACATACGACGCCGGCGAACAGCAATATTATTTCGGCGAGCACCAGCAGTGCTGCCGGCACTTCGGTAACGTAGTCCATGCCGCGACTGAAAACGGTCAGCCAGGCAAGACGACTGTTCTGGCGATGCTTATTGCCAGAATCGCTTCCCTCAGGTGTCAGCTTCGTGGTGGTGTCCATACTTTTTAGATGCAGCGATGTCATGGTTGTTCGCCCTAGTTTGGAGTCGTGTCGGGTGAGATGCCCCGCTAGCTCACACCTTCAAAAAGACGCTCGCTACTAGGGTGTTCAAGCACGATTTTGTTGCGCACGCGATAGCCATATCGCGTGCGCGATCACGCGGGCAGAGACCGCGTTACGTCAGGCTAGGCGACCCGAATACTTCTCGAGAATGGCCCAGGCTTCCGGTCCGAGCTTCTGTTTCCATTCCGCGTAGTAACCGGCTTTTTGCAGATTCGCACGGAACGGCTTGCCGTCAACGCTATTGAATGCCATGCCCCGACCCTTCAAGGACTCGACCAGCGACGCATTCAACGCAGCGTTCTCGACGCGTTCTTTCATGGCGTGGGCGTCAAAGGTTCGATTAGCCAGTTGCCGCAGGTCCTCAGGGAGTGCCTCCCACGAGCGCTTGTTTGCACACAGCCAAAAGCCGTCCCATGCATGCGACGTGAGAGAGCAAGACTTCTGCACTTCGTAGAGCTTTGCGGTTTCAACTACTGCGAGGGGATTCTCTTGGCCGTCAACGATCTTTGTTTGAAGCGCGGTATAGAGCTCACCGTAGTTGATGTTGGCTGGCGCGGCCCCCAAAGACTTGAAGAGCGACGTCAACATTGGGCTCACCGGCACCCGGATCTTCAACCCTGCGAGATCCTGGGGAACGCTGATCCCCTTTCCACTTGTCGTGACATGGCGGAATCCGTGATCCCAGATCTTTGCTTGGGGCACCAGATTGACCTTCGCGAAGGCATTCCGGATGTGAGCCCCGAGCTCGCCGTCCATTGCGTTCCATACGGTCTGGTAGTCAGGGAATGCGAATGCTGCGACGTTGATCGAAGCGACCGGCACAAGGGTTCCCCATACCAACCCGGCGGTACTTACGAAGTCGATGGCACCCGAACGCACCTGAGCGATGGTGTCGGTATCGCTTCCAAGCTGGCCATTGGAAAAGACCTGAATATCAAGCCGGCCGTCTGACTCTCGCAGAATATCCGCACATGCGGCTTTGAGACCGATGGGAATTGGATGCTTGTCTGAAAGGGAGATAGCCAGCTTGTACTTGAACTTTCGAGTATCAGCTGCCCGTACTACTGCGGGAGCTAGCATGCTGCCCGGGACGATCGCAGCACCCGCGAGCCCGACAACCTTCTTCAGTGCGTCACGACGATTGAGATTCGCCTGCGGCGTGATGGCGTTGGCCTTGGCGGCCTTGAGGTCGCTCATGCTTGTCTCCTGTTCTAATTTCTTGTTCACGTCGCTTTTGGACGCTTTCGCTTGCATCGAGAAACCGGACAAGTGGCACTTGTCCGGCACTTTTCTTACCCGCCAAAAACTCCGGGCTGGTGAACTTCAATCACGTTCCCATCCGGATCTTGCAGAAAGACTTGGTGCCAACCTGCAATCGCCCACCGGCCATAGTCCGAATAGCGGATACCAAGCTTGTCGAGCTTCGCCTTGAAGCCCTTGATGTCATCTGTGCGGAAACAGAAGTGACCTCGCGCCATCGGATTAACGATCTGATTCATCTTGAATCCGGTATTCAGATCACGCTCGGCCCAGTGAAACTCGATAGCCCCGTCGGTCAGGAAATCCACGTTACCGTTGTAGCCGCTGGCATCGCTTTCTGCGTTCACCCGCGTGTGCTCCTCGTCGCGAATCGTGCCCAGGTCAAAAAGCGTTTGATAGAACTTGGTCAGGCGCGGCAGGTTGTCCGTGCACAGGTTCATGTGGTGAAAGTTGAATTTCATGTCGTTCCTCTTGCATACGAAAGTTGCGGCGCGGGCGGCGCCAACTTGTGTCGCGCCAGCTCTTTTTCACCAGGAGCGAAACAGGCTGATGAGCACATGGAGGTAAGGTATGCGTATTCATCTATGAAGTCAATGATGCATAGGTGAAAACACCTACCTCTAGACGCACGAAATTTTCGGGCTCGTTGACCCCTTATTTTCCAGCCTTTAATGGGATTTCGCCGCACGTTCCCCACCTCACCCCCAATAGGCTGCATTCATATACGCGTGAAGTCTTTTGTGTTTGAAAGCGAAGTGGCGTGATGCACGAGAGCGCGATCCCTTGCTGTTTGGAACGATAGCCCCGCTGGGTTGTCGTCGAGTGCGCCCTGCACAACGAGACAGTGGTGTCGCATGGGTGTCGCAGGGTGGACAGAGGGATCAAATCTAAGCTACTGATTTTTAATGACTTTTGTGCTGGCACGGCGTGTGCGCTATTCGAGTCGAGATCAACTCTCAATCCGAGGTGGCCCAAATGTCGTCAGTACCTATTTCTCCGATCCAGACCGCCGATGAGCAGTCCCTTGCATCGGACTTCCGGAACGCAATGCGACGGATCGCATCCTCCGTCACGTTGGTCACAAGCCGTGACGCAGAACTTCGGCCACACGGGATGGCGGCGTCCGCCGTCATTCCCGTGTCGATGGATCCTCCGTCGATGCTTGTCGCCGCAAACCGCAGCTCCGGCCTCCATCCGGTGGTGCTGGCGAATCGGCGCTTTTGCGTGAACGTGCTTGGCGAGGCACATCACGAATTGCTCGCCCCATTCTCACAGAGCAGCCGACGAGAAGAGCGTTTCGTGTCCGGAGATTGGCAAGAGGGCCCGCACTCTCTGCTCTACCTTCCGACGGCCCCAGCCGCAGTGTTCTGCGAACTGGACCAACAGATCGACTACAGCACGCACACGTTGCTCATCGGCCGCGTTATCGGCGTGCGGCTGTACGACGAAGTCATTGACCCGCTTCTATGGTTCAACGGCGCCGGCGCACGTGTTTCTCGAGCGCTTGCTGCTTGAAGTCTGAAAGCACTCATCCCTGGGCGACTTTGCCCAAACAAAACTGAAAGGAGACAAAAATGAAATTCGGCCTGTTTGGAATGCCGCTGCATCCCCCCACTCGCCCGATGTGGGAAACCTGCGAAGAGAACGCGCAGAAGATCATCTACGCGGATGAACTCGGTTTTGACGAGGCTCTCATCGGCGAACACACATCCTGCACTACCGAGCCTATTGCCTCGCCGCTCATCTTCCTCGCGTCGGTTCTGCGACAAACGAAGAACATCCATCTTGGCACGGGCGTTATTGCGCTACCGAACCATCATCCGGCACTCGTCGCTGCAGAAGTCGCTCAGTTTGACCATATGGCAAAGGGCCGCTTCATCTTCGGGATTGGACCGGGCGGCCTGGCAAGCGACATGGAGATGTTCCAAGTTCAGGACAACGCCTATCGCACTGAACGCATGATGGAGTCCATCGACACCATCATGAAGATTTGGGCGCAGGATCCTCCGTACGATATTCAGGGCAAGCACTGGAACATCTCGCTAAAAGACAGCGTCATTCCGGAGCTAGGCATCGGTTACATGCCCAAGCCTTATCAGAAGCCGACGCCGCCGATCTCGATGACCGCGATGTCGCCATTCTCGGACAGCGTCAAGGTCGCCGCAGCACGTGGATTTGGGGCCATGAGCGCAAATTTCTGCCCCGAATACGTCATTGCCAGTCATTGGAAAAAGTACACCGAAGGCTGTGAGCTTGCGGGCCGAGCTCCCAACGGCGACCAATGGCGGGTTGCGCGGAATCTTGTCATTGCCGAGAGCGACGCAGAAGCGTTGGATCGCGTTATGGATCCGAAGGGCAGCAGCTACTACTACTTCGAGTATATGTGGCGCGTCCTGAAAGCCGTCAATTACACGGCGGTAATGAAAGACGACCCTAAGCAGCCCGATGATGAGGTGACAGTTGAACAGCTGATTAATAGCATGGTCATTTACGGATCGTCGACGACCGTGCTGGACAAGCTCATCGCCTTCCGTGAGCGGACCGGTCCATTTGGTGGCCTCCTGATGGCATCGATGGACGGCTCCGGCAAGAATCGCGCTTGGGAATGGGAAACGATGCGTCGCCTGGCCCAAGAAGTCATGCCGGGACTGCGCTCGGCGACCTCGACACAGGAGAAAGCGGCACTCGCCGCCTGATGTAGCCCTCCGAAGTTGTTCTGCGGTGCCTTGGAAATTGATCCTTCAAGGCACCGCTGCCGACAAAACAAGTAGCTTCCCCTCTCGACAGAAAAGGATAACGACTATGCGAGCTGCGGTGTACTACGGCAACAACCAACTACGTATCGAAGATGTTCCTGAGCCTAAGGTATCCGATGGCCAGGTGAAAGTAAAAGTCAGCCGCAATGGCATCTGTGGTACCGATCTTCATGAGTTCTACGATGGCCCCATCTTCGTCCCACAAGACCGCCCGCACCCACTAACTGGGAAGAAGCTGCCCGTGGTCTTGGGCCATGAATTCTCGGGCATCGTAACCGCGGTTGGCCCTGGTGTAACAGGCGTAGTGGAGGGCGATAAGGTCGCCATCGAGCCGATCTATCGATGCGGAGACTGCCGTCCTTGCCGGACGGGCTACTACAACGTCTGCAACTGCATTGGATTTCACGGACTAATGGCGGACGGAGGCATGGCCGAGTACACCGTCGTTCCTCAGAACATGGTGCATAAGCTTCCAGAAAGCATTCCCGTCGAGATGGGCGCACTTGTCGAGCCAATGTCCGTTGCCTATCACGCCGCGACTCTCGGGAAATTGACCGACCAAGGACGCGCCCTGATTTTCGGCGCAGGTCCCATCGGCATAGGTCTTTGGTTCGCGCTCCGCGGCATGGGCTTGACCGAAATCGACGTAGTCGAACCGTCGGAAACGCGACGACGCGCCATCGAAGGCCTCGGTGCGCGCACGTTGGATCCTCAAACCGTCAACGTCTCGGAACTGATCGCTGACCGAACGAATGGGGCGGGAGTCGATGCTGCATTCGATGCAGCGGGGGTACCGGCTGCCGTGTCAACAGCTATCGACTGCCTTGGCGAGCATCGCCCACTCGTAAGTGTGGCGATCTACGACAGACCAATGCCCACGCCCTTGCTGAACCTGGTACTCCGGGAACGGAGCATTCAAGGGACCATTTGCTACACCGAGGCTGACTACCAGGCCGTTATCGACCTTATGGCACGCGGTCATTACCAAACGACAGGGTGGGTTGAGACGATCCCGATGAGCCATCTCATCTCGGAAGGGTTCGAAGCACTTCGAGCAGGCAGAAAAATGAAGGTTCTTGTGGACCCAACTCTGTAGAAGCCAAATCACAACTAATACATACAAGGAGACAGCATGACCGTTGCACACATCACCGGAGCCGCCCGCGGCATCGGAAAGGCTATCGCGCTTCGACTAGCCCGAGACGGCCACCACATTGCCATTTCCGACCTGCCTTCTATGGCAGAGGAACTTCGAGTGACTCGTCGGGAGATAGAAGCGCTTGGCGTCAGGGCCATCGATTTGACCGGCGACGTTTCCGACCACAAGTCGGTCCGGAAACTTGTGCGCGACACCGCTGAGCATCTTGGCTCGCTCAACATCATGATTGCCAACGCGGGAATCGCCCAGACGAAAGCCTTACTGGACGTTAGTCCTGAAGAGTACGACCGCGTCCACGCGGTGAACGGACGTGGAGTATTTCTTTGCTACACCGAGGCCGCCAGGTTCATGATTGAGCAAGGAACTGGCGGAAAAATCATCGGTGCGTGTTCAATCGCAGGTCACAAAGGTTTTCCTCTTCTGGGCGTCTACTGCTCGTCCAAGTTTGGTGTCCGCGCCTTGACCCAAGCGGCTGCGCAAGAGTGGGCGAAGCATGACATCACGGTTAATGCATATTGCCCGGGGATCGTGGACACCCAAATGTGGGTGGAAGTTGACGCCGACCTAGGAGCCATCAATAAAGTTGGCAAGGGCGAGTCCATGAAAGCCATGGCCGAAGGCATAGCACTCGGACGGGTATCGACCGGCGCAGACGTTGCGGGCCTGGTGTCGTGGATGGCTGGCCCCGATTCCAACTACACAACAGGACAAGCAATTCTAGTCGACGGCGGCATGCTGTTCGTCTGACTCGACGGCATCGCTCTACCACCTTTTCCGTACGGCCCCGTGTAGCGGGGCTACTCGCATTTTTTCTACGGTGGCTAACACCGGCCAACATCATGAGGAAACACCATGATCTATCCCAATACCCAGCTTTTTATTGATGGCCAGTGGATGGAAGCCGGCTCTGGACGTTCACTCCCGGTTCTTGATCCCGCTACTAACCACGAAATTGGCCGCGTTGCTCATGCAGGCACGGACGACCTTGAGAATGCAATCGCTGCTTCGCAGCGCGGATTCGAAATTTGGCGCCGCACCACCCCCGCGGTTCGGAGCAAGATCCTCCGCGACGCGGCCCAGAATTTACGGGAAAGAGCGGATTCCATCGGGCATCTGCTGACCCAGGAGCAAGGCAAGCCCTTGAGGGAGGCTGTAGCGGAAACGAACGCAGCGGCAGACATTGTCGAATGGTTCGCTGACGAGGGGATGCGAACTTACGGGCGAATCGTCCCATCACGCACGGATCAGCGGATTTGCCAGATGGTACTTAAGGATCCGGTCGGACCAGTCGCGGCATTCACACCTTGGAACTTCCCGATTCTGCAGGTTGTGCGAAAAGTCAGCGCTGCTCTGGCGGCCGGCTGTTCAATCATCGTTAAGGGTCCGGAGGAGACGCCAGCATCTCCCGCTGCCCTTGTCCGAGCATTCGCCGACGCAGGCCTGCCTTCCGGTGTGCTGTCCCTAGTCTATGGCGACCCCGCTAAGATCTCCTCGCACCTTATCGCCCACCCGATAATCCGCAAGATCACGTTCACCGGTTCCACGCCGGTGGGCAAGCAGCTGGCCGCCTTGGCCGGCCAGCACATGAAACGAACCACTATGGAGCTTGGCGGGCATGCGCCGGTCATTGTGTGCGATGACGCAGACGTGGAGGTTGCAGTTCGCACTATCGGAGCCGCCAAGTTTCGGAATGCTGGCCAAGTATGCATTTCGCCCACACGGTTCCTGGTCCACGCCGACATTCACCATGCGTTTTCCAGCGCCCTGGCCACATACGCCAAAGGTTTATCCGTCGGCAACGGTTTGCTGCCGGAAACAAAAATGGGGCCGCTTGCAAACGAGCGACGTATCACCGCTATGAAGGCGCTCACACGCGACGCGATGGAGCGTGGCGCCCATCTATTGGCGGGTGGGGAGCAACTGGGCGAAGACGGGAATTTTTGGTTGCCAACGGTACTAGATAACGTTCCCAAGGACGCCAAGGCGTTTAATGAAGAGCCGTTCGGACCACTTGCCGCGATTCGCTCCTTTGAACGGCTCGACGACGCCATCGCCGAAGCTAATCGACTTCCCTATGGCCTGGCCGCGTATGCATTTACCGGCTCCCTGCGAAACGCCGATGTCTTAGCCCGATATGTCGATGCGGGCATGTTGTGGGTCAACATGGCGGCAGCGACCTCCGCAGAACTCCCATTTGGCGGGGTGAAGGATTCTGGCTTCGGGTCTGAAGGCGGGCCGGAAGCACTAGACGCATACTTGACCGCCCGCGCCGTCTCCGTGTTCAACGGGGTATGAGACTAGCGACTATCAAATCCACAATGCGGCTGAAGCCGCATTCTTCACAAGCCAGATCCTAGGAGCAGCTGAACACCCTGAAGTATCATTTCAGAATCACACGAACCGCAAAGGTTCGGGATAGGAGACATGTAAGTGGACCGCAATCATCCCGGACGGGAATTGGTCCTGGCGAATCATGGCCAGACTATGCCTGCGACACCGGCGCAGGTTGATAGCAGCGTCCTTGCGTCTTGGGACCGTTGCGTTGAAACACATAACTTGAGTCCGGACCGCATTGGGCGCCCGTTGGTTCTGACGGCTACTGAGATCCAGGATCACCGTGAGCCGGTAGCCGAGTTGTTGGCTCTTTCCCAGGGCGAAGTTCAACGTTTATTCGACCTTCTGTCAGAGCAGAGTTATGTCGCCTTGCTGACTGACGCGAATGGCATTGCCCTGGACTTTCGTTCGCATGATCTCGCGCGTGATGCCTGCCAGGCCGCCGGCGTCCTGCCCGGGTCTCTCTGGACGGAGGAACTGCAAGGAACGAATGGAATCAGCCTATGTATTAGAGAGCGCCGTCCAGTCTCGGTGGTGATGGGCGACCATTTCGCTGCGACCCTGGGCAACATAAGCTGTACCGTGGCGCCGATTTTTGGCGCATATGGTGAGTTGGTTGCTGTACTCAATCTCACCACACTTCTGCCATCGGACCACATTACTCAATCCGTGGTCCGCAAGGTCGTCGCTGCCTCTGCTCGTCGCATAGAGAACTTGTTTTTCGATCAACGCAACGCTAGCAATTCTATTCTGCGCCTCTCCCATTACGGCGACTTCGGCGACATGGCAACCGAGGCCAGGCTTGCGCTTAACGGCTCAGGTTCCATCATCGATGCGACACCATCGGCCCAGCAGATGCTTGCCTCGCATGGCGTGCAGCTCATCGGAAAGCCCTTGGCAGCGATTCGTGGCATGGAGGACTGGTTGAACACAATCAATCGGCGAGATGCAACTTTGCACTCGGACGAAGGAAAGCTCTTTCTACGCCTGCAGGAGTCAAGCGCTCACCGTTCGTCACATGTCCTACGCCCGGCAAAGGCTCCGCGCGTAGGGACAATGGATCGTCCGTCGATTGACGATCTCGTGGGTGATGATGAAGCAATCAGGGAGTCGATTGGAATCGCAAGGCGTCTTGTTGCCCATCGCGTACCAATTCTTCTGCAGGGTGAGACGGGCACAGGAAAGAGCGCTCTCGCGAGGGCTCTGCATCTTGATACAGGCGGAGATGACAGTAAGTTTGTCTCAATCAACTGTGCGGCTATCACATCCGAACTCATCGAAAGCGAACTATTCGGCTACAGAGCAGGCGCGTTCACTGGTGCCTCTCGCCAAGGCTCACGCGGTCGTCTGTTAGAGGCTGACGGTGGCATGCTTTTCCTCGACGAGATCGGGGACATGCCAATTGGACTTCAAACGCGCCTTCTTCAAGTACTGTCCGATGGCGAGTTTGTGCCGGTCGGCGCCACACAACCGGTGAGAGTCAACTTCGCGCTCGTTGCCGCAAGCCTGCACGACATTTGTCAACTGGTAAAAGAAGGCCGCTTCCGCGAAGATCTGTATTTCCGTCTTGCGGGCGCGACCGTGCGACTTCCCGCCTTGCGCCAGCGCGAGGATCGAATCCACCTCTTCGATAAGTGCTTCGAACAGGCGGCTCGAAATCTTGGCAAGCGCACACCGAAGATTGATGAGCAGGCGCGCAGAGCCTTGGCAGCCCACGCCTGGCCAGGGAATCTACGCGAACTTCAACATGCAGCGCGCTTTGCTCTAGCAGTCGATACAGATGATGTAATTGGAGTGCAGGACCTTCCCGGTCCACTGGGGGGCTCTGGCTGTGGTGAGTCAACGTCCAGGATTCGCAGCAAACGAGACAGCATCGAACAGACGCTGCAGAAGTACCATTGGAACGTTTCACTTGCGGCAACGAACCTAGGAGTGTCACGATCTACGCTGCACCGGCAGATGCGCGAACTTGGCATCGAAAGGCCAGAAGACAAAGGCTAAGGCCGACTTCCGACGCGCTGCGACGCAAGACTGTCGCAGCGCGTTTTAGGCGCGACACTAAGCGCCCCCCTCGCCCTAGATTTTGCAAGGGTTCCTCTCTGGCACATATCGTGCTGTCTCTTCATACCAACATCAAAAATGGAGACATCATGGAACTCGTCAAACCCTTAGCGCGCACTGAAACATCCAGTATTGAAACCGCCTTGATGGCCATGGCTGCTGGCCGCCCTGTTGTCGTCGCAGATGACGAAGATCGCGAGAATGAGGGGGATCTGATAGTCGCTGCAGAGTTCGCGACTCCCGAAACCATAGCGTTTATGGTGCGCTGGACAAGCGGCCTACTATGTGTGGCCCTGCCGCCCGCGCGAACGAGGGAGTTGGACCTTCCGCTCATGGTCGAACGAAATACCGACTCTCATCAGACAGCGTTCACCGTCTCCGTAGATTTGAAGGCAGGTACCACTACGGGGATTTCGGCTGCCGAACGCGCAGCAACAATTCGAGCGTTGGTGGATCCTGAAGCTAAAGGAAACGACTTTACCAGGCCGGGCCACGTGTTTCCTTTGCGCGCAGTCGCCAACGGTGTTCTGGAACGCCCCGGACATACAGAAGCAGCAGTAGACCTGGCACGGCTGGCGGGACTGCGACCCGGTGGAGTTATCGCCGAGCTTGTGAATGATGACGGGTCAATGGCACGATGGCCCCAGCTTGTGGAGTTTGCGGACCGGCATGCTCTCCCTCTTATCACCATCAAGCAACTGATTGCCTACCGGAGCCGACTTGATGGGGAGGCAGGCGCGGTCGACGTGAGCTTGGGAGAGCTCAACTGCATGGCAGCATTGGCAGCTTAGTGCCTATAAGGTGCGCCACAAAGTGGCGCATTAGGCGCAAAAAGACTTTTACCGCTCAACGGCTTTCATTAGTGAAAGTCATTATTTACTTAAGAAAGTCATTCCGCTAAGCTTGACACCACAAGCATAAGACTGCGACGTACTTTAGCAGATCAGCAAGGCGGAAATGATGACCCAAGACGCAAATGCCCAGGAGGGCATGGACACAAACAGCCGGAACTATTCAGCCCCCGCTCTTGAAAAGGGGCTGGACATCCTTGAGTTGCTATGCCGCAGCCAATCGCCGGTCACGCAGAAGGATATCGCCGCGCACATGGGGCGTAGCGTCGGTGAGATTTACCGGATGTTATTGTGCCTGGTCAACCGCGGATATGTCGCCCAGGTCGACGATAGCTATTGCATCACGACCAAGATGTTTGAGTTGGCCCACTTGAACCCGCCGACGCATAAGCTGTTGCTCGAGGCGATGCCGATCATGAATCGGCTGGCAAGCGACCTTGACCAGTCCTGTCATTTGACCGTGTACAACCACGGCAAGCAGGTCGTCGTAGCGAAGGTCGACACCCCGAGCGGCATGGGCTTCAGCTTGCGAGTAGGCTCCGACCTTGATGTTTTGATTTCTGTTTCCGGTCGAGTGCTAGTCGCATTTCAAGATTCAGAGACACGCAAACTACGTATCGCGGAAGCGTTGCAGCGTAGGGATGATCAGGCAGACCCTCAAATTGACGCGGTCTTGGATTTCATCCGAGAACGAGGCTACGAGTCATCGCCAAGCTCCCAGGTTCGCGGTCTTTACGCAGTCAGCTTCCCGATTCTCGACTCGCAGGGCAAGGCCATCGCAGCTCTCACTATTCCGTATGCAGAACGCATCGACCAGACTCAACGCATCACCATAGCGGAGATTCAGGACGCGCTCGGCGCAGCAGCAAGGCTGTTATCTGCAAAAATTGGCGGCGCAGCCGCAGGAATCTGAGCAAGCTTGACTTGCCTGCATTGCGGAGCGGTCCAACGATGAAAACTTCCTGCGACACTGATGGGATACTCATGCCTATCAGTGTCACAGGGCACCATCCATCCTTACTCCGCGTTGGCCTCCTCGGCTAGAACGGCACGTTTCTCAACTAACTCTTGAACCTCTTCGGCTGACAAGCCAAGTTCCTCCAGTATTTCTCGGCTCTCCCATCCGCGGGGCTGAGCTGGCGCGCGAAGAGGCGAGTAAGAGTCGTTGAACCGGATGGTCGAACGCAGAGCAGCCGTCTTACCCTCTGTCGGGTGATTTTCATAACTAATGAGCCCGACCGCCTTCAGGTGAGGATCATCGGGTAGCGATTCCAACGTATGGCACGGCTTTGCGGCGATATCTGCCGCACACAGTATCTCAAGCCACTCGGCCGTTGTCCGTTGGGTCAGCGGAGCACCGCGAATGGCGAACCATTCTTTCACGTAGGTTGCCCGCGAGGACACCGTCGCAAACCGTGCATCACTCAACAACTCATCTTTTCCTACAGCCTTCAGGAAAGCGCGCACCTGCGAGTCCGTGTTGACGGTGAATGAAATCCATCCGTCGGCCGTCTGGACAGGCTTGTTGTGCGGGCTAAGAAGTCGCATGTCACCGGCCGGGCCAACCGGCGGGTCGAAGCTACGCTGTGCCAGATGTTCCTGCAAAACAAATGCAGACATCGTTTCGAACATTGGCACCTCGATACTGCATCCCTCTCCCGTCGTACGCCATTGCGCCACTGCAGCCAACACGGCGCCTGCAGTGATCTCGCCTACAACGTGGTCACAAATAAGCATGGGCACATACGAAGGCGTGCCATCTCTCGCGAGCGATAGGCCTGTCATGCCTGTTGCTGCCTGTACCACGCTGTCATAGGTAGGCTGACCGGCGTAAGGACCATCCGTGCCGTATCCGGTAATAAGGCAATAGATCTTCCCTGGATACTTCCCACGAATCGTCGCATCATCAAGTCCGAGTCGCGCAAGAGCGGACGGTCGCATATTGGCAACAATGACATCCGCGGATGCTACGAGCTTCGCGACGGCCTCAAGAGCACCGGGCTTCTTCAGGTCCAGGCAAATGTTTCGCTTGCCGCGATTGAAATGAAGGTAGGTGCCGGAGTGCTGGCCCGTCGGAGACTGCCCGCCAAGACCTCGCATGAGATCACCATCAGGACTCTCGACCTTGATAATTTCAGCGCCATACTGTGCGAGGCGCCAGGTGCATACAGGCCCCACCACTACGCTTGTCAGATCCAGAATTCGGATCCCTTTCAACGGCTCGAAACTCATTTGACCTCCGCCTCCATCTTTGCAGCAACAACGCCGTGGTCGTCCTGCGCCACCACATACAATTTGTCATCCCGGCGCTCCGCCGTAAGCCGAACTGGACGATCGCAATACAACGGCGCCAAATGCTTTGTCTTGAAACTGACAAGAGACGCCTTTACGTCATTGGAAATGAACTCCGTCATCAGCAATGTCGTTAGCCCACCGTTCACGACCAAGTCGGGAAACCCTTCAACGTCCCTGGCATAGGCGCGGTCAATGTGGATCTTGTGGGAGTTAAAGCCAAGAGCGGAATACTGGAACAACAGAGTCGCATCCGGAACGAGAACCTTCTCGACTTCACCGTGCGACGCATCTCCCGGTACTGATGCACCAGCGCTCGAACTCCGCTGCGCTGATAGCAAGAGATACGTCTGCGTTTCCTCGATGGCCACTTCGTCGTTGACGGCCAACTCGTGCGCAATGTCAACGATCGCGATAGGGCCTGCGGGAGTGCTCTTTTCCACCAGATTCTTTATCGAGCTTATCCGGCGTACTGTTGCTCCCACAGAGATGTCCTTGAAGTACCGAACAGAGCGGCCACCGAGCATAAGTCGCGGAAGGCCCAGATCGGGCATCGGTACGCCAAGCCCCGGAAACCCGTCACTACGCAGTTCGCTGCGCGGCGTATCTGCTCCGAGCAGAACAAACTGCCAGCCACGTGGAAGAGGAGTTCCCTCAATAAGGGGAGTCGGGTCACAGCCGAGCATTGCTGCCACACGTCGAGCCACTGCGACAGAACACGTTTCTGTCCGGACAACACTGTTGTTCTCAATCTTCATACGTACTTCCTGACGTTCGAAATCGGCGATTTCGCTATCGATGCGACCTCGCCGATCTTGTTACTGGTCCGCCTTTACGCCAGAGCGACGCACGATCTCGTCCCACTTCTTCCCTTCGGAACTGATGTATTGCGAGAATTCCTTCGGCGTTGAACCAACCGGTTCAGCGCCCATTTCGGCGTACTGTTTTCTGACATCTGGCTGCTTGAGCGCAGCGGCGGCTTGAGCTGCGAGCTTTTCCACAATTGCCGGAGGCGTTCCTTTCGGTGCCCACAGCCCATACCACGTACTGATGTTGAAACCAGGAAGTCCAGATTCCGATACCGTTGGGACGTCCGGCAAAGCTGTCGAACGCTTCGCAGTTGTCACAGCTACGGCTCTGAGCTTTCCCGATTTAATGAACGGCATTGCCGACGGCATCGAATCAAACATGAGTTGAATTTGCCCCCCCATGAGATCCGTTAGCGCGGGTGCACTGCCCTTGTAGGGAACATGCTGCATCGGCACCTTGGCCGCCAATTTGAATGATTCACCAGCGAGGTGCTGGGACGATGCGTTTCCTGGCGAGCCAAAAGTTAGCGGCGCACCTTGAGTCTTGGCGTAGGAGATGAGGTCCTTGACACTCTTCACCGGCGAATTGTTGTTGACCACCAAGACGAGAGGAACATCTGCAAGTTGCGTGATGGGCGCGAAATCGCTGACGGCGTCATACCTCATCTTTGGCTGAACGAGCGGCGCGATGATATGGAGGGACGCGTTCGACAGCAACGTATAGCCGTCAGGCTGCGCGCGGGCTACAGCTTCCGCTCCAATCATGCCGCTAGCACCAGGCTTGTTTTCAATAACAAAACTCTGACCAAGCCCTTCCCCCATCTTTACAGCGACAACGCGAGTGAGAAGATCAGTGGGGCCGCCAGAGGGGAATGGGAGCACCATCCGAATGGGGCGCTGCGGATACGACTGCGCGTTAGCTACCGTTGGCAGCGCGGTAAACAGCGCAAGAGTGGCGGCGGCACTGAGGGTGGCAAAGAGTGGCAGGCGCATGACGGCAGCGCCGAATGTTTTATTAGTCACTTTTAATGTCTCCTATTTCCTTCTACCTCGATGCGCCGGCCGGCGCCGGTATACGCGCAGGGCTCAAGGAGGATGAGTTATCCTATTTCCGGCTCGCGGCCATGACAATCCGCCAAACTGTGCCAACAGTGTTGATTCATGATTGACAATAATTTCGACCTCAATCTCATAAGACTCTTCGTCACCATCGTTGAATCTCCGAACCTGACAGCGGCTGCGGACCGCAGCGGAATGACGCGTTCGAACGCTTCGCGCCGGCTGAAGATTCTGGAAGAGCGCATGGGTGCTCAACTGATGCGCAGGACGACTCGCAATGTCGAACTCACTGAAGCCGGCCAACTCCTCTATTCACATGCGCTGCGCATGCTCGACGAGCTGCAGTCAGCGGGGGCATCCATCGACCGGCTGGGGCATGTCGTCCGGGGCGATGTACGCATCCGGCTTCCGACCGGTCTCGGACACCTGTATCTGACACCGTTGCTGCTGGAGTTCGCGAAGAGTCATCCCCAAATCTCTCTACGCGTAGCAATCAACGACAGCATTGGGGATTTGATTTCGGCAGAGATCGACGTCGCGCTAAAAATCACCTCGCAGCCTCCGGAGGATCACGTTGCACGTCGGATTTGCGGAGTGGGATGGTGCTTGTGCGCTTCTTCGGCTTTCCTGGATGCTCGCAGCCCAATCCGTGATCTCTCTGATTTGGAGCAGTGTGATTTCATAACACCTCAGTCACTCGGTCGCCGTTTTAGCCTGAAGGTTTGGGTCTCCGGGACACCGCACACC
This sequence comes from Cupriavidus sp., assembly GCF_057315035.1. Lineage (NCBI taxonomy): Bacteria > Pseudomonadati > Pseudomonadota > Betaproteobacteria > Burkholderiales > Burkholderiaceae > Cupriavidus > Cupriavidus sp. The sequence continues at coordinate 41,470 of NZ_DBHKYV010000016.1, forward strand.
TTGCGCCTAAGTCCGCGCATCCAATCCGGCGACTACCGCTTCCTTTTCGAATCGATGATGGCGGACCTGGGCGTGGCGCTACTTCCACGCTACGCTGTATGGCGTCAGATTCGAGCCGGCGTGGTTCGTGAAGTGTTGGACGAATGCGAACCTGAGGCGGTCGGCGACAGCATCTACATGCTGACCGCGCCCAATCGCTATCCCACGCTTGCAGCTCGCACGCTCATGGACTTCATCCGTAACTACCTTGAGGGACAGGCTGGAAATTGGCAGCGCAGGACCTCTCCAGGACATCCGAGTCTCGACGCCCCGCAGTAGCGACTGCCAGTGGAGTGGCAACGACCTCAGTGGGTGTCACTCTGTACTCGCGAGCACTGATCGACAGTAAGGAGGCAAAGGTGCCCCCTTGTCGATCTTCCTTGTCGCTACTGCAGAAATCGGTTCGCTAAAGTCGCAACTCGCTTCCCCTGCGACCGAGGCCTCCGCTCGTTTTCCGCTTTGCCCCAACATTTTGGGCGGCTTCCGTGCCCATCGCGCTGAGGGCTTGACTCGATCTCCCGAAACGCGGCCGGAAAGCGGCAAAAAGGCCACTTTTCTTAATTTCACATAAGCAATTTGAAATGCATAGGTGAAAACACCTATGCATCTGCGACTTCGCTCATCCAATCTTTCCTTCAACTCGGAAAGTGCATATCTCCCTGATTTGAAGCCAAAATTTCTGCATGGCAGTACTGAACGTTGAATACTGACATGGGGAAAACCATGACAGGTGGCGTCGTTAGCGCTTGGCTACACTTCACACATAAATTTTTGCGTTCATCAGTAAAGTGATCCAGGCTTTCGTATTTATAAACGATCACTTTCACTTTGAGTCGTTGCAAAACGACCACCAGAAGGCAACAAAAGGAGAGGAGACACCATGCATATGCGAGGCAAGCGAATCAGTCCCGCGAAGAAACGGCTGCACTTGTGGGTGGCAGCGTCTGTCGCGGCATCCCTTTCTGGCTGCGGCGGGGGCGACGGCGATACCACGTCCAGTAGTACCCCTCCGAGCACAACATCGCCGCCAGTCGCCACCGTTGCGCCACTCTCCTGCGATGATGGTCTTAAGACCTCCTTCAAGCCGGATGGCAACACGCAAGTGTTGTTTGTGAAGTCCTTCAAGAAAGGCGATCCGCTATCCTTGGCTGCAACTCCCCCAGCCAATACACCCAAGGCCACAGCTGACATGTGCCTGGTGAAGCTTCGCGTTGGGCCGGGCAATCCCGGACCGGCGGGGGCTCCATCGACGACAGCAGGTATTGGCTATGAGGTCTGGTTGCCAAACGTCGCTACCTGGAGCGGCAGAATTCGTGCTGAAGCGCCTGGGGCATTTATGGGCAATGGCGATATCACGTCGTCGACAGGCATTGGGATGCTTAGCCTGGCCCAATTTGGCGCAGACAACAACACGGTGACAGTGGTCACTGACGGTGGGCATACCGACGGTTTGTTTGGAATGTTCCTCACGCTTCCCGACGGGACACCCAACACTTTTGGCTGGAACGAGATATCCAGCCGCGCAGTTCACGAGATGTCGGTCAAGGTCAAAGCGCTGGCCACAGCCTTCTACGCCAAAGCCCCATCGAAGTCGTATATCTATGGCTGTTCCAGCGGCGGTCGCGCGGTCTATCAGTCCGCCCAGACCTACCCCTCGGACTACGACGGCATCGTCGCCGACGCTGTTTCCCTTGATCAGACACAGTACTTTCCGGCTCTAATGCATGCGCAAATGGTCATGCAGCGTGATCTCGCTGATCAAGGCTTGCCTCTTCTGACTAAGGCGAAGACAGATGCCGTTTCCGCTGCTGCGGTGCAGGCGTGTGACAGCTCCGTGAACGGATCTCACGACGGGTATTTGACCAACTACGACCAATGCAAGTATGACCCGACAAAGGACGCGTCAGTACTTTGCACTAGCGACGGAGGAACGAATACCACGGCGTCGTGCGTTACGAAAGCCGAGGCTCAAGCAATTAACAAAATCTGGTACGGACCAACGGCCGATGGCACCGTGCCTGATCCGGCCCAGGATAATGGCACGAACATTGTCCGCAGCTCCAATCAGCTCTGGTGGGGTCACAAACGAGGCACCGGGCTGGATTTCGTAGCAGGCACTGTCGCCAATGCTCCGAACATTGGCATCTTGGCTGTGGGAACCGACCAAATTGCGTGGAACTTCCAAGACCTCTCCTACACTCGCCCGGACTATATCAATGCTTCTGGGACGGGACAGAATCGCTGGATGGGACTCTCATATAGCCAATACGCCCAGTCGTTCTACCTGGGCAAAGTATTGAATGACAAGGTATTCGCCAACATCGATTCCAACAACCCGGATTTGACGAAATTCAATGGTTCCGGGGCCAAGATGCTGAGCTTTGTCGGTATCTCGGATCCGTTTGTATCGCTAGAGGCCATGTTGAATTACTACGCAAGGTCAGCCGGCATTGCGGGTGGAAATGCGAAGGCTCAAGATTTCCATCGTCTGTTCCTCATTCCTGGTCGTGGTCATTGTGGCGGCACTGGTACGGTCAACGCATCGTCGAACATCACTCCGCAAATCTCTGCGGATCAGATGTACGCCAAACTCGTAGATTGGGTGGAGAACAAGAAGGCGCCAGACACCATCCCTCTCACCTCTCCCGATGCCACGCGCAGCCGACCGATTTGCATGTATCCAAAACGCGTCAAGTATGTCAGCGGCGACGTGAATTCGGCGGCAAGTTACACGTGCCAATAGGCTGACAAAGCCTCTGGATTTCAAGCAATCATCAAACCCGTCTCTTCTTCTTTCGTTGCTATACGAGCGATCAAGAGACGGACATACCGGCCAAACTCAGGAAGTCAGCTCTACGAGCTCAAGTCAAAGCCAGGCTGACTCTCCCCAAAACCTTTCCAATATCAATTTGTATCGACTTCAAGTTCGAGGATAACTCACGCCTCGCATCTCGCGACTATCACCCTTCCAATAATTCCCATCTGGCATTACGGATCAAATTTAACAACCAATCAAATTAACTCAGAGCATCACTAATAAGGGAGCGAAAATGAAGTATCTGGCGAAAACATCGACAGCACTCGCGTTGGGGCTGTTTGGTACAGGGGCCTTCGCCCAGTCCAACGTGACTCTCTACGGAGTCGTTGATGTGCCCATTGAATTTGTAAGCCACCAGGCCATCGGTGCGCCTACGGTGAACACAACGACCGGAGCCATCACGAGTCAGCCGGGTGGCAATCGAGTTGGCCTGCAGACGATCGGCGGCATGTCGGGGCCTCGGTGGGGTATTCGAGGCGTAGAAGATCTAGGTTCCGGCTTGCAGTCCCTGTTCGTACTTGAGAGCGGATTCGGCGTTGACACAGGGACATCGCAGCAAGGCGGTCGCCTTTTTGGCCGTCAAGCCTTCGTCGGGTTGCGTTCCGCATCGCTCGGTACGGTGACGTTCGGCCGTCAGTACACGAGTATGTTTGACACGTTTGTCAACTACGTTCCCATGAATTTCGCGCCGCTGTACGAACCTCTCGCGGCACAAGCCGGCGTCAACTTCCGGGAAGACAACATGCTGAAGTATGTAGGCGCATTTGGCGGACTTACCGCGGAAGCGCATTGGAGCTTTGGCGCGGGAACCTCAACACTCGGTGTCGTACCCTTAGCAGGCGCGGGAGCAGGCGAAACGCCAGGCGCTTTCCGCGACAATACTGCCTATGGCGCAGGGCTTTCGTGGTCGAGCGGCACATACGGCATCGCTGTCGGTTACGACCAGTGGAATCCTGCGATCACTGTAGGAAGTCCGACATCGCTGAAGAAGGCTAGCATCGCTGCAAACTACACTGTGGGCCCTCTTAAGCTGATGGCTGGTTACCGCTGGGGCCACAACCAGGACGCGACGGGTAGTACGCTGTTGCGCGATGACTATTACTGGGTCGGCGCAAACTACCAAGCCACCTCCGCCCTTTCGTTTAGCCTTGGTTACTACTACGACGACCAGAAGAGCTTTAAGGTCAGTCCGACCGCACCCGCAGTCAATCCCGCTAACCCGTGGATGATTAGCTTTCTTAGCGACTACAGTTTCTCCAAGCGGACCGATCTGTATCTCATCGTAGGCTACGTGAAAAATGCAGGCTTGAACTTCGATACAGCTGTTACCGGCTTCTCCAACGGTTACTACTTGGCGCAAGGGCAAACCAGCCAAGTCGGAGCGGCAATCGGCGTACGACACAAGTTCTAAATCTACTCGGTGATCTCTTTGGGTAACCTAGGGGAGCCGTGAATGGGTGGGGCTGTCTACGCTATGCTTTACAGCGGCGACAGCCACCTCCGCAGATGACGATGACGAACGTTTCACAAACATCAATCGGTACGACATCCATCGCCACGTTAAAGGTCTGCAGCCACGGACCATGCGCCTACAATTGCGCAGTCCATGTGTTCAATTCCGAGACCTCAGAGCGGTACCATCGCGAAGTCTTCTTTTCCAACATCGCAGAGAGGGCAGCGCCAGTCTGAGGGAATGTCTTCCCACCGCGTACCAGGCGCGATGCCGTCTTCCGGGAGCCCCTCGGCTTCGTCATACACCCAGCCGCAGATGATGCAAATCCATTGCCTGAACGCGCTACCCTGGGACGCCTCGCCAGCGGGTGCCACCATCTGTGTCGAACGGCTTTCGCTAGCAACAAGACCGTCCAGACTCACTACTGTGGGTGGTGTGGTTTCCGGAAGATTTGCGGCAAGCCGCGCCTGGAGCGTTTCCATTAAGCCGGTTGCTTCGTCACGAGATAAATCGATCCAATACGGTTCTCCCGCCCCATCATTCAGTCGGCCTAACGAAAACTGAATCTCTAGTACAGCGCCCTTCTTATACATTTCCAACCTCAAAACTGCCTTGGTGTAAGTCGCCGAGTCGCATCACTTCGTAAAATCAATCTGACTTGCCGCCTTTCCTGCTGTCGGCTCAACCGACTTCATCCAATGAGCTTATCGACGCTCGCGATGCCCAGAACGAGCGCAACAATCGGACATCCAGCAACCAATACAGTCAGTGCCACCCTTGCCAACCAATAGGCGAGTATTCCGGATACGGCGCTGACTACCAAAGTGAAGGTTGGCGGGATAGGAGCCCCTGACCACCTCGTAAAAATCAGAGCAGCAAGTATGGCCACCCCAAAAGCAAACGCCATTCGATAGTGGTCAACGGCGCCCCGTGAAGCGGAACGTGCTTCGTCACCCTCAGTAACAAGTGTCTTCAAAGATACCTCTCGCAATGCAATGGCGGCCGTAACGGACGCATTGGTGAGATCGTAGCGATTTCCTCCTTGGCTATCGAGGTACGTTTGTTACACTGTTCGTTTCCCGAGAAGAAACGATATGGATACGCTTACGAGCTTGAGAGTCTTCCGGGAAGTAGTGGAGCGGAATAGTTTTGCGGCTGCTGCGAGACATCTGGGCATATCTACCGCCATGGCGAGCAAGCATGTTGCAGCGCTTGAGCGCCGCGTGGGTGCACTCCTGCTCAATCGAACAAGTCGTCAGCAGAGCTTGACCGAAGCGGGGATGCTTTACATCGCCCAATGTAGCGAGGCGCTCGATCTGCTCGATACGGCTGAGGCAAGCATCAATCGTAGTTCTGACACGCCACGAGGGACGTTGAAAGTCACTGCGCCAGTGTGGTGTGCCAGTACACGATTCATCAATGCCCTGTCGGAGTATCGTCAACGCTATCCAGCTGTCGTAGTCGATTTGCGACTTGAAAACAAGAAGGTGGATCTTGTCCAACAAGGGTTCGACGTGGCATTGCGCGCGACGGGAGAGCCTGATCCTTCTTTGATTGTGAGGCCGATTTGCCCCATCGCCTTTCACCTGGTTGCCAGTTCCGAGTTCGTGTCTCGTCATGGAAAGCCGCATGCTGCTAAGGACATGGCTCGATATGACGCCATCCTTCCGACATACACTAGCCGCGAATTCGTCACCATGGAAGGTGCCCGCGGAAAGGTGAGCTTCGAAATGCGAGCGTGCCTGAAGACTGACGATACATCTCTAGCGTATCGAGCCGTGCATGCCGGGATGGGCGTTGCTTTTCTTCCTGCGTGGCTCGTCGAAGCCGATCTTGTCGCCGGGACGCTGGTGCGATTGCTGCCGGACTATGCACTCCCTGACATTACGCTGTACGCCGCATACACCAGCCGCAATTACCTCACTTCAAAGGTGCGGTCGTTCATTGACCACTTTTCAAGTGCTCTCGCAGATTAGGCATGCGGTGTCACTGGCCTAGTCATCCCAGTTGACGCCCTTGAAACGTTCCACCAGGAAGTTAATTACGGCGCGAACTTTGGGCGCTAGGTGCTTGCGCGACGGATACACAGCGTAAATTCCGAGTTCAATCGAGCGAAATTGGGGGAGCACTTCTACGAGGTCTCCCCGCCTCAAATCCTCGAACACCATAAAACTGGGCTGCAGCAGAATCCCTCCGCCGGAGACACCAATCAACCTACACGTATCGCCGTTATTGCATCGGACCATCGCCCTAGTCTGTACAGAATGGGGCTCGCCGTGGGGCCCTTCAAACTGCCATTCATTGCGGGAGGCGAAATTGCTGTATGCAATCACACGATGCGCTACGAGCTGCTGCGGGTCCTCCAACGGTTCGTGACGCGCTAGGTAGTCCGGTGAGGCGCACATTCTCATGCGAGTGCTGGCCAGCTTCCGGCCCACTAGTGACGAACTCTCCATTCGCGCAATGCGGACCGCCAGGTCAAATCCCTCTTCCACCAGATCGACGACGCGGTCATTCAAGCTGATATCGAGTTCAATCTGGGGATTCAGAGCCATGAACTCCGCCCACAATGGCGCAAGGTGTTGGACGCCGAAACTCAGAGGTGCGTTGAGCCGCAATACGCCGGACGGCACTTCGGAGCCGGACGCTGCGGCATTCTCCGCTACCTCCATCAGACCCAGTATCTCTCGCGCCTGTTGGTAGAACCCCCGACCTTCATCCGTCAATGACAACCGTCTGGTTGTCCGGTGCAGCAATCGCACCCCAAGACGCTCTTCCAGCGCATAAACGTGTCGCGAGACCGCCGCCTTCGACATCCCCAGCGGTTCCACCGCAGCGATGAAGCTTCCTTTTTCTACGACGGTGCAAAACACCTCCATCTCTAGCGCTCTGTCCATCCACTGTCTCACCAATCGGCACAATATGTCACGTTATAGCACCTTTATCCCGCAAAATGAATCTATAAACTAGCCATATCCAACTTTCTCATCGCGAGGAACAAATGAACATCGCTCTCATCGGCACCGGCAATATGGGTTCGGCATTCGCTAAGCAACTCGATTTGGCAGGTCACAGCGTCCGCATCGCTGGCCGCAATATCGAAAAGGCTCAAGCTGTCGCGACCCAGTTCGCAAACGTTGAAGCCACGGTCATAGAGCAGGTCGCGATGGATCGTGACGTCATCATCCTCGCTACCAGCTACGGCGATGCAGTCCAGGCACTCCAGCACGTTGGAGACATCGACGGCAAGGTAATCATCGACATTACAAATCCTTTGACGCCTGACTACATGGGATTGACCGTGGGTCACGATAACAGCGCTGCAGAGGAAATCTCCAAATCGTTCCCGAACGCGCAGGTGGTCAAGGCATTCAACACGTTGTTCGCTCAGGTTTTGTCCGATGGCCCCAACTTCGCCAATGGCCAGCGCGGCTCAGTTTTCGTGGCTAGCGACAGTGCCCGCGCAAAGAACACTGCAATCGCTCTCGCAGAAAGCATCGGATTCGAGACAGTAGACGCAGGCGGCCTCGTCAATGCTCGCTACTTGGAGCCTCTCGCCGGACTCAATATCTACCTCGGCTATGGCGCAGGCCTCGGCACCTCTATTGCCCCGACGTGGATTCGCAAGTGACCAAGCAATATCGGAGCTGAAAATGGGACAACCTTTCCCCGTCCTTTTCGTATCGCACGGCGCCCCGACATTCGCTGTAGAGCCCGGTTTGGCGGGAGCAGCGTTGAACTCGCTTGGCAAGGAGCTTCCTACCCCACGCGCGGTCGTCATTTTGTCACCTCACTGGCGTAGCAACCGATCCATTCGAGTAACGGGACATGCGCAACCGGAAACGGTTCACGACTTCGGAGGATTTCCTGACGCACTGTACCGCCTGCGCTATCCCGCGCCCGGCGCCCCGGACCTCGCCGCCAGCATTGTAGACACGCTAAATGCTTCTGGATGGGAAGCGGAGATTGACCAACGCCGCGGCTGGGATCATGGCGCATGGGTTCCCCTGCTTCATCTTTTTCCGTCTGCGAACGTACCGGTCGTGCAGCTGTCGATGCCGGCGTCCATGGATCCGGTAAGCGCTTTGCGACTGGGACAAGCGCTGGAGTCTTTGCGATCCGAGGACATTTTGATTGTTGCGTCCGGCAGCCTCACTCACAACCTCTATGAGTTTCGAGGTTCGGGGCCTGATGCCGCTCCGTATGTCGAAGGATTCGCCACCTGGACGGCAAGTGCACTTGCGCGACAGGATACTGACGCGCTGATCAACTATCGGGAGGAGGCTCCTGATGCCGTGCGCGCACATCCCACGGACGAGCACTTTCTCCCTTTGTTCATCGCTCTCGGAGCTGCAGGATCGGATTATCAGCTGCGCGTACTTGAAGGGGGCGTCGTGCATGGCGTTCTGTCCATGGACAGCTATCTGTTCTCCAATCCGTAAAGAAAACATCGCGTATCGACATGACAAATCAAAACCTTCTTTGGTCTGATGCCAAGAAAGAACCTTCCTCCGGCTTGCTTTATCGGAGGTCCAGTCAAACCGAAATGCCACGCGGGCGCCTGATCTTGCTGCATGGGGTAGGTGGTAACGAATCGAATCTTGCGTCAATTACTCCGTACCTATCGCCGGACCTGGAGTTTCTCGTCCTACGTGGTCCCCTGCAGTTGGGGGCCGGCTCTTACGCTTGGTTTCAAGTTAACTTTACCAGCGACGGTCCGAGCATCAACGTCGACCAGGCGGAGGAAAGCAGGCGTCTTCTCTTGGCCTTCATCGATGCACAGCCTCCGCTTCCTACGCTAATTGCCGGCTTTAGTCAGGGAGGCATCATGAGCGCCAGCGTAGGTCTTAGCGCTCCAAACAAGGTCCGAGGTTTCGGGCTGCTCAGCGGTCGTATCCTTCCTGAACTGCGAGACCGAATCGCACCAAAGGAAGAACTGGCATCACTCTCCGCGTTCATCGCGCATGGGCGACATGACCCTAAGCTGCCCCATTTCTGGGCGGACCAAGCCGTTGAACTGCTGAAAGATCTCGGTGTTACTCACAAAGCCCAGTCATACGAGATGGGCCATGAGATGACGCACCCCGAAATCACCGATTTTTCGAACTGGGTCAATGAGACCCTTGCTCTTGTCTAACCTTTCATCATCAGAACTTCTACTATCATGACTGACAACAAAGCCGCCCCCATCGCAGCCCTTGTTCTCCGCGTCGCGCTTGGAATCATGTTCTTAGCGCACGGCCTGACGAAGCTGTTTGTCTTTACGCCCGCTGGAACGGCAGGCTTCTTTCAATCCGTAGGTTTCCCTGGGTTCCTGGCTTATCCCATCATTGCCTTTGAGATCATCGCTGGTGTCATGCTGATTGCGGGTGTGTTTGCCCGCTGGGTAGCAGCCGTCGCCGCCGTGCAGCTGTTCGTAGCGTCGACAGTGCACTTCGGCAATGGCTGGAGCTTCACCAATCCCCACGGCGGATGGGAATACCCTGTATTCCTCTCGGTCGCCGCTGTTGCCTTGGCGTTGATTGGCGACGGGGCCCTGGCTCTGGTCCGATCGCAACGGACGTAATCCCTAGAGCAACCTGCTATAGGTTGCCCAACCGCACCTCTCGTTTCTCGTCCACCAGAGCGTTTCGGCAAGCCGAAACGCTCGTTTGCGCTTTGAACCTCACCATGCCAGACAAATTGCCCGAGAACCTCGGTGGGATTGCCACTTTCGTTGCGACGGCGACATCGAACAGCTTTACCGAGGCTGCGGCACGACTAGGAGTTTCTAAGTCTGCTGTTGGCAAAAGCGTCGCAAAACTGGAGGATCGACTCGGCGTCCAACTCTTCCATCGTAGTACACGCAAGCTCGCCCTTACGACGGATGGAGAGGCTCTTTACGCAGCATGTAGTGCCGCCTTGAGCGAGATCGCCGCAGCGCAACAAGCGTTAGCCCGCGGCGAGCAGGCCCCATCGGGGCCGCTCCGCGTGGACATGCCGGTGAGCTTCGGGCGCAAGTTCATGATGCCTGCACTGTCCATGATTGCGAAAGAGCATCCAGGTCTCGAGCTCACACTCACTTTCTCGGACCATCTGGTCGATCCCATCGATGAGGGGGTTGACCTGCAGGTGCGCTTTGGAGAGATACAAGATTCGTCAGATTTGGTCGCGCGGTTCTTAGTTCGATTGCGCCGCGTCCTGTGCGCCGCGCCCGACTACCTGGAATCTCATGGCGTTCCGCGTACGTTGGAGGACTTGGACGCTCACGTTGGAATAGTAATGCTCCGACGACGTCAACCTCTGGAATGGTCATTCGCCATCGGCGAACGTGAAGTCCGTTACCTCCCGCCAGTTAGACACAACATTGGCGATGGGGATGCGCTGATTGATGCGGCCGTTAGCGGCCTGGGAATATGCCAGTTTCCACACGCTTTGGTTCGTGAGCACATAGACGCAGGACGTCTGATCACGGTATTGGACTCACACGCCACCGAAGTGAATGTGCATGTCCTATGGCCTCGGACGGCTCGGATGCGCCCAAAGATTCGATACACCGTTGACCGCCTTGTCGAGATGGCACGCAACGGCTTCTTCGGTCAATAGGGTCAGCCGACCCGTCACTAGATGCGCATAAACACGCATCCCGAGCAGTACCAAACTAGCTGGAAGCTGCTTCATCAGAAGACGAGCCGAAGAGTGTTCCCGCGCCGGCCCAGTCGGAAGGCGCTACGTCCTCAAAAATCACGTAAATGTGCTTTGGATCCGTTCCCGTGTTGCGAACAATGCTATCCGTGACTTCTGCGGCTACCTTCTGCTTCGCTGAATGATCCTTTCCATCGAACCACGTAATACGTACGACCGGCATTTATATCGCTCCAAGTAAATTCCAGGGTATAGGCCACGCCACAGTGGCGTAGCCGAACAACCGCCCTAGTCATAGATGATATACAGCAACGCCTACCGATTCAGCGCCGTCCCGGGAGCCACAGTGTCGACTTTCAAGCTACCGTCGCGTGTCCGGTATTGCCGCTAGACTACGAAGTTACCGCGGCCTCGCCCGGCTGTCGGAAACCGCGGCAGGCCGACCGCCTATCCATCACGCTCGTCGACTTGTCAAAACGCTCTTTACTGCGGCGAGCCGACGATTTTTTATCGATGGCTGTCTGTCCACCATGGCAGTTGCGACGGATGAAGCACAGAGAGATACTTCGGAGACTGCTTATGGACAAGACGCCCAAGCTTCTGAACTACTTTCGTAGCACGGCATCGTATAGAGTTCGAATCGCGCTGCACCTGAAAGATCTTCCCTACAACTACATCCCCGTCCACTTGACTCGCGACGGAGGGGAACAATTCAAGGCCGATTTTCTACAACAAAATCCTCAGGCTCTCGTTCCCGTTTACGACGACGGCGAAAGCTCGATCTCGCAATCTTTGGCGATCATCGAGTACCTTGATGAAAAGTATCCAGAGACTCCCCTACTCCCGCGCGACCATGCCAGCAGAGCCCGCGTCCGACAGATATCCTTGGCAATCGCCTGCGATATACATCCTCTTCACAATCTGCGCGTACTGGAGCATTTGACTGTGTCTCTGAACGTCACGGAATCTGCAAAGGCTCGATGGATAGAGCACTGGATTGGAGTCGGCTTGGCAGCGCTCGAGAAGGTCGTAGCGGCAAACCGCCCCGTTGGAGCGTTCTGCCATGGAAACACACCCTCCATGGCAGATTGCTGCCTTGTTCCACAGCTTTATGCGGCGCGCCGTTTTGGCATCAACATAAATCAGTACACCACCCTCGCAGCAATCGACCGGGCATGCGCCTCAATCCAAGCATTTCGAGAAGCGATGCCAGCATTTCAGCCAGACGCGGAACCTGGCCCGCCCCTCGTTTTCGAGCACCGCCCCGCTATGTGAAGATGCTGGGTAGGACCAACATCAGAGTGTTGGGGGCGGTGATCACGCGCCGGTTCATTACGAAGCATAGGCACGTTCCGTTGAGGGACACCCACACTGACATCGCAGGTGACTATGCGGTGACGCCTAACGCCGATTTGAAGGTCAGAATACGTGCTTGATACCTGCCGTTACGCCGACCTGGTTGCTTCCTGGGGCAGGATTTGCGCCAGCTGCACCGCTACTCACCGATAAGGCAGACTGGCCTTTATTGTCGATGTAGCCGGCGGTCATGTACACAGACGAACGTTTCGAAAACGCGTATGTGCCACGGACGGCGCCGAGCCATGCTTTGTTGGCGCTGTTATGGAACCGTAAGTAGTACCCTTGCGCTGCGACATTAATGGTCGGCGTGACGTCATAGGAGACGCCCGCAAACCACAAATCGCTGCGGGGCGTTGGGCTTGCATCATTTCGTCGGCTGATTACACCCAAGCCCATCTTCACATTGGAGAGGATCATGTAGCCATTCAAGGAGGCACGATCATCCTTGAGGGCGCTGCTGTTCAGGCCAGCGAACGCCCCAGGCCCGCCTCTCAGAGAATCATAGACAGCACTCACTCCCCACCAGCCAGTTTCATACTGAAGCAGAGCCGACCATTCCTTGCATGCGCGGTAGTCGGATGCCGATTCTCCCGCGCAGTTTGTGGCGGATGGCCCGAGCGGAGTACCTGCTGTGTCTCGCCCGAAGCTGTAGGTCGCTCCAACGGTGAGTCCTCCGAACTTACCCTTGTAGGAAATTGCGTTATCGGCGCGAGCGTTTGGAAGGTAGCTGTCCAACGAACTGGAACCATAGACGTTCGGCCCCAGGATGTCCGAGTCCAGCGTCGACCAGAAAAGCATGGTGTACTGGCGACCCAATGCTACCTGCCCCCAATTGTCTGACAAGCCGACCCAGGCCTGCCGCCCGAATAACCGCCCACCCTGGTTGGATGTGCCAGAGTCCGGTGCAAATCCTGACTCCAGAACAAACTGGCTCTTCAATCCACCACCGAGATCCTCAGTACCACGCAGCCCCCACCGGGAAGGAACGGTACCCGACAGATTCAACATACGCGTCACGCTGTTGCTCTGCGGCCCGACCTTGTTCACGAATTCGACTCCGGTATCGATGACACCATATAGGGTCACCGAAGACTGCGCACAAGCCTCATGCCCGCAGGTCAATATAGCTGCCGCAATAACCGCACATCGCTTGAACCGGCTCATTCTCTTTTCTCCATGGGCTTTTCTCTCCTTTATGAAAGTCACGTCCGACAGGTTTCAGGCGTGCAGATGCACGGCGTCGCACTGGTCGACCGCAGCATCGGTCGGCCAAATCGCCGGACAGTGTCTGTGCTCTTCTATTTGTGCGGACTGCTGTAGGACGGCACGCGTTCAGCGGTGCAGTCCTACAGCAACCTTCTTAGGAAGGGGAGGCGGGATAGCGGGGCATGTATGGTCTCCTTAGTTGTTTTTATGCCGACCTCCGGCTGATCGCCGGAAGTCGGAGCACTACGCAGGGCTCAGTACGAACCAGTACTACAATCTTGCGGACCGGAAAGCCAAGCAACTAGGCAGCATTGCGCTGCGCAATCAAATCAAGCGCGACGTCGACAATCATGTCCTCCTGGCCGCCGACCATTCGCCTCTTACCGAGTTCTACAAGAATGTCCACCGTCTTGAGCTCATAGCGCTTCGCCGCTCCTTCAGCATGTCGCAGGAAGCTTGAGTACACTCCCGCGTAACCCAATGCCAGCGTCTCGCGATCCACACGTACCGGGCGATCCTGAAGCGGACGCACGATGTCATCTGCTGCGTCCATCAGCGTGTAGAGGTCGCAGCCGTGGTTCCACCCCAAGCGCGAAGCAGCAGCAATGAATACTTCCAGCGGCGCATTGCCAGCCCCAGCTCCCATGCCTGCCAAGCTTGCGTCTACTCGGTCACACCCTTCTTCCACGGCGACGATAGAGTTGGCGACACCGAGCGACAGGTTATGGTGTGCATGCATGCCCGTCTGGGTTTCCGCCTTGAGGACGTCCTTGAACTCGCGGAACCGTTCTCGCACATCATTCATACTTAGCGCGCCGCCGGAGTCAACGACGTAGACGCACTGTGCGCCATAGCTCTCCATCAGCTTTGCCTGAGCAGCCAAGGACTTGGGCGTGGTCATATGACTCATCATCAGAAAACCGACCGTGTCCATGCCCAGTTCTCTGGCGTACTCGATGTGCTGCCTCGAGACATCTGCCTCCGTGCAATGGGTCGCGATGCGAACAACCCGTGCCCCAGCATCGTAAGCATTGCGCAGGTCATGGACTGTGCCAACGCCGGGAAGCAGAAGCGTCGCTACCTTTGCGTGCGTCACGGTCTCTGCAACAGCGGCAATCCACTCCACATCGGTGTGAGCGCCGAATCCATAGTTGAAGCTCGAGCCGGACAAGCCATCGCCGTGTGCGACTTCAATCGAGTCAACACCGGCAGCATCGAGGGCTTCCGCGATCGTTCGAACGTGTTCGAGACCATACTGATGACGAATAGCGTGGCTTCCGTCGCGAAGCGTTACGTCCGAGATGTACAACTTCTTTGCCGAATTCATATCCTTCTCCGCCCTCACTTCGGTCAAGCCGACAGTCGTGTTTCGGCCAAACGTTCTGCACACGCCAGCGCCGCACTTGTCATGATGTCAAGATTCCCGGCGTAAGCCGGCAAGTAATGCGCCGCTCCCTCGACTTCCAGGAAGATCGACGTTTTCAACCCAGAAACGGCGCCAATTCCAGGCACATTCAGCGGAGCCGACGCAGGAATTCGTTCGAACTGCACCCGCTGCTTAAGTCGGTAACCAGGGACGTATGCTTGGACAGCCTTCGCCATGGCTTCGACACTCGCTTCAATCTGTTGGGTGTCTGCATCTTCGGAAAGCGTGAACACCGTATCGCGCATGATGAGTGGCGGCTCGGCCGGGTTCAGAATGATGATGGCCTTACCTTGGCGTGCTCCACCTACAGAGCAGATCGCATTGCTTGTCGTCTCCGTGAACTCGTCAATGTTCGCTCGGGTTCCCGGGCCCGCCGACTTACTTGAAATGGAAGCAACGATCTCGGCGTAGTGGACGTTGGCGACTCGAGAAACAGCCGCGACCATGGGGATAGTCGCCTGGCCGCCGCAGGTCACCATATTGAGATTGGTGGCATTCAAGTTTTTGTCGAGGTTAACGACAGGCACGACGTACGGCCCGATTGCCGCAGGCGTCAAATCGATAACTTGAATTCCGTGCTTCTGCAGCATCTCGTTGTGATGCTTGTGTGCTCCAGCCGACGTCGCATCAAACGCAATTCGGATGTCCTTGAATCCCGGCATCCGGACCAACCCATCGATACCCTCCGCGGTCGTCGGTATGCCGAGACGTGCGGCGCGAGCAAGGCCATCGGAGGAAGCATCGATACCGACTAGCGCCCCCATTTCAAGATTCAGGCCATTGCGCATGACCTTGATCATCAGGTCGGTGCCAATGTTTCCCGAACCAATAATTGCGACCTTGTGCTTGCCGCCTGATTTCATATCCATCTCTCTCTCCTTCTTGTCGCGGCGGCTTCAGCGGCCGAGTTCCTTTGCCGTCTTGCCACCAATGCCGAATTGCGTCTTTGGCATCTCTGAAATAATGACCCGGACACTTTCGATCGGCACTTCGACAGCCTCAACCGCGGCGTCCGTCAGCGCTGCGATGAGCCTCGCTTTCTGTTCATCGGTTCGACCTTCCATCAGAAACACTTGCATAATCGGCATGAAATGACTCCTAAGCTCGGCGCTCACACAAAGCGCATTGAAACGCTTCCCAGGTGCTGGTAGCGAACCGTTACGTTGTCTCCCGCGGCAACAGCGACCGCTTCAGTCACTCCGCCGGTCATAATGAACACCCCCGCCGGCAATTCACGGCCCCGTGCTCCGAGCATGTTTGCCAGCATGGCAACGCTACTTGCTGGGTGGCCCAAGACCGCCGCGCCTGCAGCGGTCGCTACTACTTCGCCGTTCTTCTCAAGTACGACCCCCAGATTTTTGAGGTCCAAGCCTTCAGCGCTACGGTGTGTTCCACCGACAACGAAGCGGGCCGACGAGGTGTTGTCGGCAATCACACTCTTAAGGTCAAATTTGAAGTTCTCGTAACGAGAATCGATGACTTCAACGGCGGGCACCACAAAGTCGGTAGCGGCCAGCACATCACCGATATGGCAGCCGGGGCCCTTCAGAGGACGTTTGAGTACGAAGGCAATCTCCGCTTCCACCTTAGGGTGGATAAGCTTGGATGTATCGATGGCCATACCATCCATACACGCGCCGTAGTCGGTGAGAAAGCCGTAGACTGGCTCGCTTACGCCCATCTGACGCATTTTTGCGAACGAGGTCAGCCCCATCTTGAGGCCCGCGACTCGGATGCCTCTCGCTTCTTTGCGAGCACGAATGGCATCCTGAATCGCATAGGCATCGTCCCAATCCATGTCGGGATACTTGTCGGTAATCTTCGACACCGCCTCACGATTCAGTTCGGCGTTTTCGAGGTGCTCAGCAAGCTGAGCGATGACGTCTTGATTCAAATTCATAGTCACACCTTGAAGTGGGCTTGGCCCCTCAAATGAAACGCACACCGGCCGATCCGATCCCGCCAAGGCTAATGCGAAGCTGGTCACCGGCTTTGACAGGAACCATTGCAGCCAGGGAACCAGAGAGAATGACCTCACCGGCTTTCAGAGACATCCCCAGAGTACCCAGCGTGTTAGCAAGCCAGGCAACCGCATTCGCGGGATGGCCGAGTGCCGCTGCACCCGCCCCTGTCGCTACAATCTCTCCGTTCTTCTCTAGGGTCATGCCAACGGTGGCCAGGTCCAACCCCCGCGGGTCCACGCCGCAATCTCCCAGCACAAAGACGCCTGAAGAAGCGTTGTCTGCAACCGTGTCCTGAATCTTGATCTTCCAGTCACGGATACGAGAGTCGACAATCTCGAAGCACGGGATAACATGCGAAGTTGCGCGGAGTACATCGGCCAACGTCACGCCTGGCCCTGACAAATCTTCCTTGAGCACGAAGGCAATCTCGCCTTCCGCCTTGGGCGCGATAAGGGAGTCAGCAGCAATCGCGGCGCCGTCGGAAAACACCATTCCAGACAGTAGATGGCCGAAGTCTGGTTGCCCGACTCCAAGCATGTCCATCACGACTTTGCTTGTAACGCCGACCTTCTTCCCAACCACCCGCTCCCCGGCGTCCAGCCTGTGCTTAACCATCGCAAGCTGAATCTTGTAGGCATCTTCGATTGAGATGTCATCCCAGCGCTCTGTCAGAGGCGCGATGGGCTGTCGATCTGACAAAGCTCGGTGAAGCATCGAGCCGATTTCATTCACTTGATCGTGTTGCATATCGCAGACCTTAGAGTTTCACGCAGACGTTTCGCAGTTCTGTATAGAACTCGAGGGAATGGACACCGCCTTCTCGACCGATACCGGATTGCTTAGCCCCGCCAAATGCTGTCCGGAGATCACGAAGGAACCAGGAGTTGATCCAGCAAATGCCAACATCGAGAGCACGCCCCATCCTGTGCGCCCTGCCGAGGTCGGACGTCCAGACGGTCGCAGCCAGGCCATAACGTGTGTCGTTAGCCATCGCCACAACCTCGTCCTCAGTGTCGAACGGCCTGATATGGCAGCAAGGCCCGAAGATCTCTTCGCGTACAACTGCCGCTGTTTCCGGCAAACCGGTCCAAATCGTCGGTTGGACCCACGCACCTTCTGCCAGAGCTCCCTGCATTTCCGGTACACCGCCGCCACTCACGACTGTGGCGCCTTCCTCTACAGCTTTCTGGTAGTACGAAAGGACTTTCTTTTGATGAGTAAGCGATACCAAGGGGCCCATAGTCACCCCTTTGGCATTGGGCGGCCCTAGTGTCAGACCTTCCGCCTTTTCCTTTAGAGCCGCCACGAAACGGTCAAAGATGGGGCGTTGTACATACACGCGTTCGGTACCCAAACACACCTGCCCACTGTTCTCGAAGGCGGATCGGGCAATCCCCGCGACAGCCTTGTCGAAATCGGCATCTGCGAACACGATGCCAGGATTCTTGCCGCCGAGTTCCAGGGAAACCGGCCTCACGCCCGTGGCGGCCGCTTTCATAATCGCTTCACCGGTGCCTGTCTCCCCGGTGAACGTCAAGCCGTTGACATGGGGATGCTGTGTCAAGAAGGCACCCGCTGAGTCGGGGCCAAATCCATGTACTACGTTGTAGACGCCAGGCGGCACTCCGACTTCGTTCATCACCTCGCCAAGCAAAGTTGCCGTCGCTGGCGTCTCTTCGGACGGTTTCACCACTACCGTGTTGCCACACGCGAGTGCAGGTCCTACCTTCCATGTCATGAGCAGCAGCGGCAGATTCCAAGGGCAGATCACCCCGATCACGCCGCGTGGAACTCGTACCCCGTAGTTCAGGGCATCTCCTCCATCAGGAGTCGCCATGGCGAAGCTTTCTGCCGGAACGTTCTTAATCAGATCGGCGAAGACCTTGAAGTTCGCTGCACCTCGCGGAATGTCAATATGACTCGCCACTGACGCCGGCTTTCCAGTGTCTGCAATTTCCGCCTGGAGGAACTCGTCGAACCTACGATTGATGCCATCAGCAACCGCATGAAGCATGTCCACGCGTTGGGCCACGGTCATTCGCCCCCACGGTCCTTTCAGTGCATTACGCGCTGCCAAAACCGCCGAATCTACTTCGGCAAGTCCGGCTTCATGAACACGGCCAATCAAGGTGTTGTCGATTGGATTTCTATTGTCGAACTGACGGGCTGTGGACACCCACTCCCCGTCGATGAAGTTCTTGAACTCTTTCATGAAGGTTACCTCTTGAATCAACCTGGAAAACTAAGTCGGATCTAATGGCCGCCGACGGACATTTGTGCTGCAGACACAGCGTCTCGACGACGGCGCGACAGCCCACCCAGAGCGATGGCGCCGAGCAGTGGTGGAATCGCGATGAACTGAAATAGCACCGCACCATCCGACAAGACGCTCAGCAGAACGCCACCGCTCACGGCACCCACAATCGACCCGAGGCGTCCCATTGCCAACGCGCAGCTCAAGCCCGTCGCGCGAACGTTCGTCGGATACAGATTCGCTGTCAGCGCGTTCATCCCAGTCTGCCCTCCCACAACTCCGAACCCCGCGCAGAAGACTGCGGCGGCCAACGAGGTTGGAGTTGTCAGGGTGTAGCCAATCAGAACCAGTGCTCCGCTAGAGAGCAAGTACGCGGCCCCAAGAACGTAGAATGGATTCAGACGATCCATCAGTCTCGCGAGCACCAGGGCACCAATCGTTCCACCGAGCGGCGCCATTGCCGCGATGCGCGCTGCCGTGCTGATGGCATATCCCTGTTCCCGCATGATGGTTGGCAGCCAGCTGGACAGGAGATAGAACACAAAGAGAGAGCAGAAGTAAGCCAACCATAGGCTCACCGTCGTCATGCGCCAGCCGCGACCGAGAAGCTGGCGAATACGCGGAGCTGAGTCACTGGCGGACGTCTCTGCGGCGACGATGCGGAATTGATCCCAGCGATCGTCTCCACAAATGCGGCGCACCAATTTTTTGAGCTCTTCGCTTCGCAGAGGGCGCATAGCCAGGAAGCGAACTGACTCTGGCAGCCACAGCGCGAGCACTGGGAGCAGCACGAGCGGTACCACACCACCCGTCAACAGAACGCTTCGCCAGCCAAAGCTATCGATAAGCCTTGCTGCCAGCTCCCCGCCGAGGGCAAAACCTGCGGTGAACCCGCAGAAGCTAAGCGTTACCAAAAACATCCGATGCCGTTTCGGTGAATACTCAGACGTCAGTGCAATTGACGTCGGCATCGCTGCCCCTAGGCCGAGCCCGGTCAGAAAGCGAAGCACAATGAGCATCTCCAGGCTGGTGGATGCTGCGGAAGCCGCCGTTCCGGCACCGAAAACAAGTACGGACAGGAGCATTACTCGCTTACGTCCTAGGCGGTCCGCCAGCGAGCCAAGCGCCAATGCGCCGACCATGAGACCAAACAAACCTGCGCTGAACGCGGGAGCGAGTGCGGTGACGGGAAGCTTCCACTCCTGTCTCAAAGCCGGTGCGATGTACCCGATAGCAGCTGTGTCAAAGCCATCGATTGCCACGATGGAGGCGCAAAGGGCAAGAACCAGTATTTGGAAGCGTGACAGTGGACTTTCGTCCACGATGTCCTCGATGCTGACGGTCTTTTGCTTTTCCATATTTGTCTCCTTGGGTGATTTGGACCACCTCAGTTGTCATTTTTTTGGTACTACAGTTATAGGGGCGACCTACTTGCTTTCGGGGTCTCCAAACGTCATGTATTCCCACATCCGTTCAAAGATGCGACCGCTGTACGTAGCGCGTTCTGACGCCTCGCTCGCTGAAATGAGCGCCACTTCTCCATCAAGATTTGCTGCACGTACTTCTTGGTCGAGGCGCGCGGCATCTTCCAGATACCAGGAAAGAACTACCGCCTCTTCAAGCGACCTTCCGGCAACGACTGCTCCGTTGCCGCGCATAACGACAGCATTTGCATCGCCCATTTCATCGATGACTGCGGCTGCTTGCACTGCGGTTCGGATGAGTTGTGGATCATCCCAAAGAGGCACACCTGCTCCAAAATACGTACCCATACCGTGAAGGCAACGGGGAGTCAGGCGCGCTGCTGAAAGCGACATAACCGTGGGCGGCATGCTTCGCACAATGCCACCTACGTCGGGGCGTCGACGGTAGATCTCTTGGTGAATGCGCACCTCACCGAGGACTCCCTGCGGCAAATCCCCGTGGACGCTAACGGTCATACCGAGGTCGCCCTTTTGGATCAGGCCCATCGGCTTTGCCGCGCATACAAGAAAGCTGTCTACTCCTGTACGAACGCTGCAGTGGCCGTAGGCGTGTGCCAGTTTGGATCGACCAATGGCGCGTGCGGCCATACGTACCAAGCGCTGCTGCTCTTCTTCGGTCTCATTGGGTTCAACCCGGATCGCGCTCATGCCTTGAACTCCTCGATGTCCGGCTTTGATCCCCACATGCAAAAGGATGAATAGGTACTCGGAAACTGGCGCGGCCGATACGACGACTCCTCGTCAGCCGTGATACTCCGAACTCCCGTTGAGTACTCGTAGATCATTCCATCGGGACCTTCGAAGTACAGGAAGATCGCGCCAGACGTAGGATGCCTGCCTGGTCCGAACAGGATGCGAATCCCGCTTTCCCTGAGCATGTAGTAGGACCTCATCAGATCATCAATACTCTCGACCTGGTGATTGATGTGCTGTACGCCTGCATAGGTTGATGGGAAAAGCGCGATCTTGTGATGCACCTCGTCAATGCGCAGCAGCGGCGCATCGCCAATCCAGTCACTGACCCGAGCGTTGCACAACTCCGTCCAGAACTTCTGATCGCGAGGGGGGTTCAGCGACCGCAAACCTATGTGGCTGAAGCCGCTAATGCCAGCATCGCGAGAGGGGAAGTAGCGTCGGCCACTATGGTGAGGAGCTACGACAAGTTCGATCTTGTTGCCCGACGGATCCTTGAATTTGACGAGCTCACGGACACGACGTAGCTCACATTGTTCGCTGGTACCGGCAAGCGGCTGCATGCCATGCGCTTCAAGCAGGTCCGCCGCGGCCTTGAGTGACGCTGAATCGGTCACCTCAAACGCACTCGTATGATCCGAAGGGTCTCCTTCGAAATAGCACAGAGTGTGGTCTCGGTTATCGGAGCGAAAATACACCGCACCGCTGGTGCGATGGGCAACTTCGAGGCCAAGTACTTTCGTGGCGTACGCAGTGCTGCCCTCGAGGTCTCGAGTTCCCAGCCTCACATACCGAATGTCAGATAGATGGATCATCGCGTCTCCTGTAGCCGCCTTGTTTTTGCGCCAGGAGACGCGGTATCTGATGCCACGTCATTGTGGCCCAACCGGTTTGTGTGTCTCCTGTGCCGCGGCCTGGTCGCTAGTAGCTACGGCGGCGTGTCTGGAGAGCAATGTAGCGAGCGCGTGGACATGCGCATAGCAAATGTTTAGGATTCAGATTATTTGATTTTCGGATATTGGGTGTATGGCCCAATATCGTCTTGCGGTGCAGCATGGGCGGATCGCGACGGCGGCCGCCCATGCTGCACCTAGGCATAGGCCGCCATAAACGCCAGCCACAGGGGCTAGAGTTCCCTTAACAATTCCCAATCCAGCACATGAGACTCGATCTGAATCTGCTCCGCATACTCGTCGCCATACATGAGTCAGGTAGTGTTACTGCTGCTGCGAAGCGCCTGAAAATGAGCCAGCCGGCCGCTAGTGCGGCTTTGTCAAAGCTGCGTGAATCGTTGACAGATCCGCTTTTCATAAGACAAGCCGACGGAATGGTGCCGACACCACGGGCGGATTTGCTAGCGAGCAGAGCGAAGGAGGTCCTCGATGCAATCGACCATGGGATTCTCCGCGCGCCGGAGTTCGACCCAAGTCAGAGTGAAGACGAATTTGTTTTCTGTCTGAGTGCGATCGGTGAGATCGTATTTTTGCCGAAGCTTGTTCGAAGCATCCGCGAACGCGCGCCGGGCGCCCGCGTACGAAGCGTGAGTCTGGCTCCAGATCGTCTTGAGGAGGCACTGCGAGTCGGCGAGGTCGACCTTGCCTTAGGGTACTTCCCCGATCTGCAGAAAGCAGAGTTCTTCCAGCGGCGGCTCTTTTCACATGACCTCGTATGTATGGTCAGAGCCGACCATAAGATTAAGGGTCCCCGCATGACGCTAAAACAGTTCACCTCCACGGAACAAGCCTTTGTTAAGGACGGTAATAGAACCCAGGAGATGTTTGAGGCGGTGCTTGCAAAGCAAGGAATCACGCGAAACATCGTGCTCCAGACGTCCCATTACCTGAGCATTCCAATCGTCATCGCAGAATCCGACTTGATCGTCGTCCTCCCTCGAACGGTAGCAAATGTCTTTGCCGACTCCACCCAAGTCCGTATCGTTCAACCGCCGATGGAAATCCCACCCTACGACCTTAAAGTCTACTGGCATCGTCGCTTCGCACATGACCCCAAGGCGAAGTGGCTACGTGAATTGGCCGTCGAGATCTTCGCCGACGATGGCTCGCCCGCTACTAGCGGGACGGTTCGCTAGAAGCGGCTTAACGGATGCAGTGCAATGGCGTTCGCCGGGCTTGCGTAACCCGTCACTGGTTGCTGAAAATCCCGGCGGCCAGATGCAGAAATGCAATGATGAACGGGAAGCTTTCGCGAGCTTCCACGCAAGCTTCCTTAGGTTGAATGCCGCCAGTGGCAGCAGAACTCACTGTACGGTTGCTATTCGCAGTAGATTTGTAGTACCCGCAACTGCAAACGGAAGTCCTGCCGAGACGACAATGGGCTGCCCCCTCTCTCCAAACCTCTCCTGAAGGACGGTTCGGCAGGCCAAGTCGGTCATCTCCACAACGTCCGCGACTTCGTGACAAAGAACAGCGTGTATCCCCCATCCAAGCGCTAGGCGGCGGGCCGTTGCGACCTGAGGTGTCATCCCGAGGATAGGCACCTCGGGACGCTCCCGCGCCATCCGCAATGCCGAGTACCCAGAGCTTGTGTATGTCACGACCGCTGGCGCTTTTAACAGACCTGCCACATGGCGAACCGCATATCCAATCGCGTCAGCCGCTTCCGGTCTCGGAACTGTATGGGACGCCTGAATTCCGTCGTGATACAAGGGGTCCGATTCCGTGCGGCTGATAATGCTATTCATCATCTTTACCGCCTCAATTGGGTAGCGCCCCGATGCAGACTCGGCCGACAGCATGACTGCATCAGCGCCATCGTAGATGGCGGTCGCGACATCTGACGCCTCTGCTCGCGTAGGTACAGGCGCCGAGATCATGGATTCAAGCATCTGTGTCGCCACGATAACCGGCTTGCCAGCCTTACGACATGCCCTGACTATCTGCTTTTGAAGTGAAGGAACAAGTTCCGCAGGCATCTCAACACCGAGATCGCCGCGAGCCACCATTACTGCATCAGCTTCGTTGACGATGGCGTCCAGGCTCTGGATGGCAGCGGGCTTCTCCAGCTTCGCAACGATCCCCGCCCGGCCGTTGACGATGCTCTTGATTTCCACAATGTCTTCGGCGCGTTGTACGAACGACAAGGCGATCCAATCGACGCCCAATGTGATTCCAAAGTCGAGGTCGGCTCGATCCTTCTCCGTCATTGCAGAGAGGGGAAGCACAACCCCCGGTACGTTGACACCCTTGCGGTCTGAGAGCATTCCTCCGTCGATAACGGTCGTTTCTGCGAAATCGCTGCCACAGCTGTCCACTCGCAGCCGAATCTTCCCGTCGTCAAGAAGGAGCTCGGCGCCCTCATGCAACGCCGCAAAGATTTCAGGATGTGGCAAGCTCACCCGATCTTCCGAGCCAGGAGCGTGCTTATCCAGGTCTAGTCGGAACGAAGCGGCCGCCCTCAACTGCACCGGCCCAATGCCAAACGTGCCCACACGCAGCTTCGGCCCTTGCAGGTCCAATAAAACGCCAATTGGGCGCCCCCTTTCCCGCTCGACGGCTCGAATCCTTTCGAGCCGTTCCTTGTGGTCCTGATGAGTGCCGTGGCTAAAATTGAGCCGGAACACATCGGCACCAGCCTCGAACAGCGCATCAATCGCCTCTGGCGTGCTGCTGGCTGGTCCTAGTGTTGCGACAATTTTGGCGTTGCGAAGACGTCTCACTACTTGCTCCAGGTTAACCGGCGATCAAAATCGCCCGGAAGTCGTTGACATTGGTCATCGTCGGCCCAGTAACTACGGAATCGCCTAGCGCGCCAAAGAATCCATGACCGTCGTTGTTGTCGAGACTTATCCTGGGATTGATGTCAGCCGCCCAGGCCCTGGTCAGCGTGTCGGGAGAAATGCTGGCTCCGGCGATTTCCTCGGCGCCATCTACACCGTCGGTATCGGCGGCCAAGGCATGCACGCCGGGAAGTCCATCAAGTGCGATGGCGAGCGACAGGAGAAATTCTGTATTCCGTCCTCCGCGGCCATTCCCTTTGATGGTCACAGTAGTTTCGCCGCCGGAAAGGAGTACGCAAGGTGCTTTGAACGGCTGCCCACGTAGCACTACTTGCCGTGTGATTCCGGCCATCGCACGACCTAGATCACGAGCCTCACCCTCGAGGCTATCTCCGAGGATATAGGGCGTGTAGCCGGCATTGCGAGCAACTTCTGCTGCGGCTTCCAGGGATGCTTGTGGTGTGATGATGGTCCGAATTGTGGCTGCGGCCAAGCGACGATCTTCCGGCTTGATGCTCTCTGCATCATCCCTCTCTAGGTAGCCGACGATGCTCTCTGGTACTTTGATCCGATATCTCTCAAGGATTTCCAGCGCGTCAAGCCGTGTTGTCGGATCTGCAACCGTCGGGCCAGATGCAATATCGACAGGACTGTCTCCAGGCACGTCGGAGATCAGAAGTGTAAGTACTCGTGCTGGATAGCACGCCGCCGCGAGTCGGCCACCTTTGACAGACGACACATGGCGACGTACGCAATTCATCTCAGAGATAGAGGCCCCGGACTGCAATAGCGCAGCGTTCAAATTTTGCTTGTCTTCCAACGAAATTCCTTCGCCGGGAGCAACAAGAAGCGATGAGCCGCCGCCTGAAATCAGGGCAATAACGAGATCGTCCGCAGAAAGGCCCTTGACCATTTCGAGCATGCGCGATGTTGCGCTGCGCCCCTTGTCATCGGGCACAGGATGAGAGGCCTCGACGACCTCAATGCGCTGGCACGGAACCGCGTGTCCATATCTCGTGATTACGAGCCCTTCGAGCGGCGCCGGCCAGTGTGCCTCGAGTGCACGCGCCATGGCAGCGGCTGCCTTTCCTGCCCCCACGACTATTGTCTTCCCCTTAGGCGGCTCTGGCAGATGCGGAGCCAGGGATCGCTCCGGTAGTGCGCTGGCCACTGCTGCGTCGAACATACTACGCAGTAGCGCTTGAGGGGCAACTGAGGAATGCTTATTCATACGATCAAGGGCGCAATGCGGAAGCGCTTAACCCCCACATGCTGTGTGCCGGCATCGCGCAATATGCTGGTGCATTTGAATGCAAGGGTAATATCACAGATGAGGCTGAGGTCGCCTCCATTGAGGATGGCGTACGTCACGGTAGCAGTAACGTACGCTAGGTCGGATATGCAGACTCGATTACTGCTTTGTGAAGATCTTTGGTGCGACAGTATTGAACGTATGCTGAATCGCGACGGCTTGCTTTTGAAGGTCGTCGCCGCGTACATCGGTCACCTTCATGCCATACTCCTTGGCGAAGGCCTTATACGAATCACTTGCCAGTGCCTTGGCGAACATCTCCTGCAATTGCTGAGCGCGATCCGGAGCCATACCCTTCGGCGCGACTAGGTACGACATCTGCTCAAGTGGTCCATACGGGAACACGTCGATCTTCTTTTCTGCAAATGTCGGTACATTGGGCAGGATTGCCACCCGTTCGTTCGAGAAGACCCCGACAGCCTTAATCAGTCCGCCCTGAATCTGCGCCATGACTTCAGATGGTTTCAGTATGCCAGCGTCGATCTGCTTACCGGCCAAGTCAGTGAGGACCTTTGAGCCACCGGTATAGGGGACGTTGACGTAGTCGACATTCGCGGCACGTGCCAACATGGCTGCAAATGTATGGTTGACGTTGTTGTTGCCAGGAGTTCCGATCGAGACTGCGCCCGGCGTCTTCTTCAGCAAGGCCATGAAGTCTTCGACGCTATTGACGGGACTGGCCTTGGGAACGACGAGGACGAGTTGTTCGACAGTCGTTTGATTCAAGGCTTTGAACTGGTCGATGCGCAACTTCGTCTCGTTCTGCGCCACGATGCCCATCAGCGACGACGTTGCGATGCCGACGGTGTATCCGTCCGGCTGGGCGTTGGCCACCTTCGTCAGTCCGATGATACTGGTACCACCCGGCACATTCTCGACAACTACCGTCACGCCCGATTTACCCAGAATTTCCGACAGCTTCCGGGCGGTCAGATCGACAGAACCGCCAGCATTCCACGGAACGACAAGTGAGATGGGCTTGGATGGGAATGCAGCATCTTTAGCATTGGCGGCGGCGCTAAACAGCGTTGCGATGACCATGGTCGCGCCTGCGGCGATACGAAACAGTTTCATTACTGTGTCTCCTCTAATAATGGGTACAACAAGAAAGCTTTAGCTCAAAACTTCACAACGTAACCAGGACCATCGATGAAGGCGAACTCGTCGAAGATCGACTCGTCGACATCAAGACCGAGACCCGGTTTTTCGAGAGGCACGACGCAGCCATTGGCGTCAGTTTGGAATCCAGCACCAAACATGTCCCGGAACGGGTTGTAGTGGGAAACGCATGCTTCAAAGTAGCCCGGGTTGTCTACAGCAGCGAGGTAGTGAACGCATGCCGCGTGATTGATACCCGTGGCAGAGCTATGCGGGTGAACCTTGTAGCCCCAAGCCGACACCATCGCAGCAATGCGGATGGCCTCGGTAATACCACCGGTCTTCGACAAGTCCGGCTGGAATACCTGCACTGCGCCCTCATCCAAAAGCTGTGCGAAGGCATAACGCGTGTAGTGATTTTCGCCAGCGGCCAGGGGCACCTTGGTACTAAAGGATGCGGCGGTCCGATACGCACCAAAGTTGTCGCAGGCGAACGGTTCTTCCAACCATCCAGCAC
Organism: Cupriavidus sp.; assembly: GCF_057315035.1. NCBI lineage: Bacteria > Pseudomonadati > Pseudomonadota > Betaproteobacteria > Burkholderiales > Burkholderiaceae > Cupriavidus > Cupriavidus sp. The sequence continues at coordinate 69,453 of NZ_DBHKYV010000016.1, forward strand.
GGATGTCTTCTAGAACTGGCATTAGACGGCGCACTTCGTCCAGGGAGTACGAAGCGTTGACGTCCGTCAGGATATCGATGCTGTCGCCTACATGGGCTCGCACATGGGTTAGACGTGCCGAGTCGTTGGCGACTCCGTCACCCAGACGTAGTTTGATCGCACGGTATCCCGCGTCGATGTATTGCTGTGCTTCCTCAGCCAGGGATTCGGGCGGTTGGTAGCCAAGAGCGATACCGCCAGCATATGCCGGAATGGACTTGCTGCTTCCGCCAAGTAGCTTGTACAGCGGTTGATTGCAGAGCTTGCCGCGTACGTCCCATAAGGCCATGTCGATGCCGCTCAACGCGAGAGACGCTGCTGCGCCGGTGCCATGGCTGGCCAATTGCATCTTGTGAACACGACTCCAAACACCGTTAGTGTCGAATGCGTCCATCCCAACAACGAGCGGAGCGATCGTGTTAGCGATCAGGCTCGTAATTGCGCCTGGACTGCGACCGGGATGAGCCTCGCCATACCCGACAACGCCGGATTCAGTTTCCACGCGAATGATGATGGTGTCGCGCTTAATGGTGCTGCCAATGCCTAGCGTCACGGTTTTGCCTTCAGGCAATCGGAACGAAAGAGGGATGGCTTTGACCGACAGAATTTTTGACATGCGATGAATTTCCTTCCTGATGCTCGGGGGAGGCTGCGAGTCACTTTCAGTGCGAGCCCTGCGTAACCTATGCGGTCCGCTTCGCCCATTTGGCCGTGCCTCCTCATGTTTCCGCGGCCAAAGTAGCTTCCGATCGTCTCCATCCAGCACCACATCGATAGACGAAAGCCATTGACTTACTAATTTCGATGCGATACATAAATGTTTACGTAGTCATTCTATGGCGACCGGCAGCGGAAGGGAAGCGCAAAATATTGCGCACCGCATCAATGTGATCCCGGCATCCACCTGATGCATCGCCTAGATAGGTCTTCGGCACAGGATTGTCGACCGGCGCTACGACTAAACGCTAATTTGGAGATGAAATGAAAGCTGTCGTGAATCGCCGTCCGCGCGTGCTTCTGACGGACGCAATCCTCCCGGAGGCGCAGCATCTGCTCGCAGAAAATGCAGATGTCGATCTACTTCCACCAGGTCTAACGGGCCCCGCCAGCGATGATGCGCTCAGGCAGCGCATCGAAGAATACGACGGCCTGATAGTGCGCCGACAACTGCCTGCTGACATATTCGAACGACCGACTAAGCTCCGTGGCGTGGTACGGCACGGTGTAGGCGTGGACTTTATTCCCGTTGACCGAGCGACTGTTCACGGGATTGCGGTCGCAAACACGCCTGCGACCAACTCAAACGCTGTCGCGGAGTATGCGATCTCTGCCATCTTCGCAATGGCTCGAAGGCTTGCCGAGTTCAACGAGGCGGTGAGACATCACAACTGGGATCACCGTACGCGCTCCGGCACCCACTGTATGGAAATACGAGGTTCGACACTTGGGATCATTGGCTTCGGTGCGATTGGCAGCCGGACAGCAGACATCGCTTCCGCAGGCTTACAAATGAATGTGGTCGCACACACATCGACGCCGTCTAAGCTTCCCCGCAGCGTTGAGTCGGTCGATCTTAATGCGTTGTTCGCGAAAAGCGACTTTATCGTGGTCGCTTGCCCCCTTACGCCGTCCACACGCGGGCTAATCAATGCTGACGTGCTAGCGTCCGCAAAAAAGCGCCCTATCCTCATCAACGTGGCACGGGGTCCGGTGATTCAACAAGACGACTTCATTGCTGCACTGACGGACGGCTCGCTAGGCGGTGCGGTGCTCGACGTTTTCGACGAACACCCGCTTCCTTCTCATAGCCCGCTCCGCACTGCGCCAAGCGTTCTGCTTACGCCACACGTTGCAGGCCTGACCCAGGATGCGCTTCGAGCCATGGGATTTGCAGCCGCAAACACGATGGCGGAAATGCTGGAAGGTAAGGTGCCATCTAGCGTCGTGAACCCCGATTTCTCGAAAAATACATCTCGTGAAATCGCCGGCGGCTTAAATAGCTAAAACGTCACTTAAAATGGTGCAAGTAAGTGGTTACGTATGCATCGCCCGAACAAGAAGGAGGATCACAATGTCGTCCGGCGTAGCACCAAATCGTTAGGCAGGACAAAGCTTTGGGGCGGGCTGTCCCGATCCGCCATTCGCCCCTCTAGCCTCTCCACGACCTGCTCAACCATTGACCGCAAGGGCTGCTGGACCGTCGTCAGCCCAATGCAGTCCCACCTGGCCATAGGAATGTCGTCATAACCAACTACCCACATGTCTTCTGGCACGCGGCGTCCGCACCGTTTCGCGGCATCGAGCACACCGATTGCGACGATGTCGTTCGTACAAAAAACGCTGTCGATAGTCGGTTGTTGAGACAACAGCGTCTGCATAGCTCGGAAGCCGAAGTCGTATCCAAAGTCGGCAGCGTCGGCACGAGTGAACACGGGCGGATCTTCCGCCTGACCCAAACCGTCCATGAAACCGCGCTCACGGTCTCGAATTGTGCTTGCGCGAGAACTTCTACTAGACTTCGCCGAAACAAGCGCAATATGCTTTCGACCGGCAGCGATGAAGTATTCTGCGACCCGCTTGCCGCCGGCGTAGTTGTCACTGACAACCGTGTCGAAAAGATCGCTCCCAACGGAGCGGTTAATCAGAATGATTGGCTTCTCCGCGGCCAGTCGGCCAAGCAACTCTTTTGATTCGTCCAGCGCTGCGGCAAAAACGACACCATCAGTCGCGCTTTCAGCAAGCGCACGTACGGTTGAATCATCCATTGCACCGTCCACCTCCCACACCGTTGTGCGAAAGCCGCGGGTCGCCAGTTGCTCTACCAATAGTTGTAGCAAGAGCGGATAGAGCGGGTTCGACAGACTAGCTACCACGACGGCAACGGTTCCGCTGCGTCTGGTCTTCATTTGTCGAGCGGCCGCGCTAGGCGAATACTCATGGTCCTGTATGACCTTTAGAACGCGAGCTTTGGTCTCAGGCTTCACTGTTGGCAAATCTTGCAGGACCCGGGAAACAGTGGTTTGAGACACTCCCGCCAGGCGGGCAATGTCAATGCTGGTAAGCCTTTTGCTCATCGTGCGATCAAAGTCTACGGCGTGTTATAGGGGAGTGCGCCACGATTCTAATCGAACACGCCGACCCACCCATGCTTCGCCGCCCACATCTGCGCGACACGGTCGCATACCCAAAGTCAGAATGAATCTGTGCGGAAAGTTGCTGATCCATGGCTGGTCCCTATGGACATGAGCGCAAGGGACTACGGGCTTACTCCGCAATGTCGGCATTGCGCCGAGTCATCCATCGGTCACGTACGAAGACATAGTCGTCGGGCATCGATTCGCGGACCTTGTCCATTGGCATAGCGCGTGTGCGGGCGTCGGCCAGCTTCAGTACCGTAATTGCGTTTGTAATAGCGCCGTTGTCCACGTATGAGGTAGGCGATGCCTTTGAGTCGCCGAATATGGAGACAGTATCCCGGACGGTACGAGGCCCAAACAACGGAAGAACAAGGTACCGGGAATCGGTCCAACCCCAAACTGCCAACGTTTGCCCCAGATCTTCCTTGTGAGCAGGTAACCCAATACTCTTCGCCGGGTCGAACACTCCTCCGATGCCGACGGTCGTGTTCACCACAAATCGGCTAAGACTCTCAGCAGCGCCTAGCGGCCTTCCCTGCAATAACTGGTTCGCGGCGGTCCCTGGCTCACCAAGGTTCCCAAGAAAGCGTGACACTCCTGCCTGGACGGCGGTTGGCGTCACCCAATCGTATGCGACCGCTAGTGGTCGTATGAGAAACTTGTCGGCATATGAGTTGAATCGGTGCATTGGGCGATTGAACCCTTCCCAAGGATCATTGATTTCTGCCGCCTTGGGCTCCGAACCACCCTCCGTAGATGCTACTTCTCTTCTTTCTTGACCGCTGGCCCCTGGAAAGGCCTGGTTGGCCGCCACTCCGTTCGTCGGCGCCTCCTTTGGCATCGAACCCGCGCAGGCGCCGAGTAATGGAAGAAACGCTGATATAAGACTAGCGCGACAGAGCATGTTTCTTACCTCCATTTTTGAAGTGTGTTCGAGTTTCTCGACAGCAGCCGTTCGAGCTGCTTTGCCTATTGCTGGCCGTCAGAATGAGTAGATAAGTCCGACGCCTCCCGAGTAGTTCAGCGATCGCTTCACGATGGGGCTGTCCTTGGCATCGCCTAGAAGTTGCGACACACCTGCCGCTGCTCTAACGGTCCAATTGCGAGACACTGTGTGGGAGTAGATTGCCGAGACAGTCGCAGACTGAATGCCTCCGCTCGGCGAGTAAGTAGCGAACCCCGATTGCTGGGATTGCAGAGGCGTAACGCCAAAGTAGGTCTGCGTGTTCTTCCGCGATCCAAAGTTGACACTCGGAACAACGGTGACAGTGTTTGCATCTCGCGCGTAGACCGGGAATACAAGCTTTGCCGTACCAGACCAGCCACGCTCGGTGTTGGTCATCGGCAGCAGGATGGTCACGCTAGCTTCGGTGGCACTCCACAGTCGGGCCCCGACAGTGAACCCGCCAAGAATGGAACCCTTGATTTTTCCCATCCCAGCGAGCTCGTCGGAGCCAGGCTGGGCGTAGCGGTTATAGTCGGCTCGTCCGGGATCGTAGGTAACAGCAGCTGTCGCAAAAATCCGATTGCTGAAGGCGTGCGAGTAGCCCGCGCCGCCTTTGGTGGGGTCGATAAAGAACCCGTTGCCGAAGTCGGCCCTGAAACCGGGCATCACAGCGAAGGCCGTTGAGTCGCTTCCCGCATATCTCGGCGTAGCGATGGCATCGAGCGATATCGAGTACGAAGACTCTCGCGCTTGTGCGGTTGGAGTCGCAAGCCAAGCGGCCGAGATCAGTAGGCCAAAAAGTAGTTGAAAGTTGACGCGCACAGTAGGCTCCTTTGATGGAGCGCAGTCTGGCGTTTCTCAGGGCCGGCAGGTGTTTGAAAACTGTCCGAAAGATGTGCTCAATTGTGCAAAAGTGTGACGGCACCCTTGGGAGGCATTCCGCGTGCACAGAACCCTCGTACACTATCGCGTCCCTTCTGAACGAAGGCGAGTGAGCGATACAGAGGATGGAAATGGTCAAGGTGCTATTGGTCGAGGATGATGACAGGCTGTCGTCTCTCATTAGCGAGTACCTCAGCGGGTATGACTTCAGTGTCGAGGTCGTTCGCCGGGGCGACATCGCTGCAGACGCTGTGCGTCAGCACAAACCCTCCGTTGTCATACTCGACCTTATGCTTCCCGTGATGAACGGCCTAGACGTTTGCAGAAGCATTCGCACGTTTTCGCGCATACCCATACTTATCCTGACCGCTCGAACGGATACTTACGACCACGTCGCCGGACTGGAGATGGGAGCCGACGACTACGTTGTAAAGCCAATAGAACCGCGAGTCCTGGTCGCTCGTGTACGTGCGCTACTAAGAAGAAGTTCCGTTGACTCCGCAACCTCGAGCTCTCCTGCGAAGACTCGCGAGGAATCCTTGAAGTTTGGCTCGCTCGAGATTTCTCCCTTGGACCGCACTGTAGTGTGGCAAGGGCAACCGGTCGAACTCAAAACCGCCGAATACAACCTGCTAGTGATACTAGCCAGAGCGGCCGGCAAGGTTCTCAGCCGAGACGATATTCTTCGACAGCTGCGGGGGATTGAGTTCGACGGTCTGGATCGATCCGTCGACAGTGGTATCTCCAGGCTCCGACGCCGCTTCTCAGACACGTCCCATGAGCCTCAGAAGATCAAAACAATCTGGGGCCGAGGTTATCTGTTCAGCCCTTCGTCCTGGGAGGAGTGAGTCATGTACCGCCCAATCTTCAGGTTGTACCTGATGATCCTGATTGCTGCCGCCTTGACGATGTTTGCCATGAGCGAATCTTTTGTCTGGATCTTTCACGACACCATTACCGAGGGACATCGGGAGAACCGCAAGGGCTATGTTTATCTCCTCCAGCAGTATGTCGAGCATGCGAAACAGGAAGGTACTACTCAGGAGTCGATCGCGCGCCTCAACCACCACGCGCTTGAGAAATTCAGCATCGTCGACCCTCAGACGATTTCGGGTCTCAGCGAACGGCAAGTCAAAGATCTGGCAGCGGGAAATTTGGTCCTCAAACCGAATGGCGAGGACTACTACGTACCTTTGAAGGACGGTGTCGTGCTGCAAATGGTCGTGGACGACGTCAATTACTCAGGCATCAAGGCAATCGCCCTGTCCCTGGTCGCTCTTGCCACCTTACTTCCCATCATCTATTGGATTTGGCTGCACTGGCGCGACCTTGGGAAGCTAGAGGATTCTGCCCGACGCTTTGGTGCTGGCGACCTGAACACGAGAGCCAAGCTTCATCCAAACTCCAACATCGCGACATTGGCTCTGCAGTTCAATAGCATGGCCGAGCGGATCCAAGGCTCAATCACCCACCAGCGGGAGATGATGAACGGCATATCGCATGAGCTGAAGACTCCGATTGCACGACTTCAGTTTGGCATCGCGTTGTTGCAGAGTCAGATGGCAACCGAGAAGAGCTCCCGTCGCCTCCAGGCTCTCCTCGGAGACGTCAGAGAACTCGACGAGTTGGTGAGCGAGATACTGGAACTAAGTCGCCTAGAGCAGGACGCTTCATACGTCGCCTTGATGACCGTCGACGTGCAAGAATGGTTGGACAGCGTCGTCGCGAGCGTTGTCCACGATGCAGCAGAAAGGAACATCGAACTGCATGTCGACACCGAAACGGCTCCGGACGAACTCGTTTGTGATCCTCGTTTGGTCGCGAGAGCCTTATTGAACTTAATGCGCAATGCCTGTAGGTATGCGGCTAGACAAGTCGCCGTTCATGCTGAAGCCACTCCTCTGGGCGGCCTACGTCTTGTTGTTGAGGATGACGGACCTGGCATTCCCGAAGAGGATCGTGGCAGGGTGTTCGAGCCCTTTGTTCGCGTGGATACGAGTCGCGATCGTGAAACTGGACGCTTCGGATTGGGGCTGGCAATCGCTCGCAGAATCGCGATGGTGCACGAAGGTAGCGTTGAAGTTGGCGATGCCACCATAGGCGGCGCTCGTTTTTCGATCGAGCTTCCGGCCCGGTAAAGTAAAAAGAGCCGTTCTGAGAAGGCGTCCAGAATGCGGCCTCGCACAGTCCGACGCCGCCCGGCAACCGACGACGCCTAGAGTTCGTGCTTGCGCCTCAAGTGCTCCAGGAGTTCAGCTGAGCGCTTTGCAACAGGGCCGGCACCATCTTCGGCCGACATCGATTCGTGCCGCGTGGCCTCTCCGACCTGCAACCCAAGATAGATGGGTGCAATCACTTGGAATGGCTGACCTCCCGGGAAGGTTACCTCGAGGCATTCATGACCCTCTTCGTCCGGATCGGGCACCGCCTGGACCACGACACCGGTCAAGGCGCAGATCACTTTGTTTTCGATTTGCGAGTCCTGCAGCGCCGCGTAGAACTGCGGCAACTGAGCAAGTGCGTCAATGTAGCGTTCGCTTTTGGTTCTCATCTTTGACCCTGTCGGTTGTTATGGCTGTCCCCGCCCGGTTACGCTGAGCAAGTCTTCGTCGATTTGCTCAACGTCCCATCGTTGCAGACAAACTTCCCGCCACTGCAATGCGAAACGCCTCCCTTGCTACCTGAACACGGTTTGCGGCCCTTGGCATAGGCGGCGCTGCTGAACATCAGGAAACACACCAGAACTGCAGAAGCAAATTTGTGCATGTAGTTTGACCTGTACGGGAAAGGCCATAAGTCTCCTCACCCAGGGCCGTGGCGAAAACCCTTCGCGAGTAGGGCTGGATTCCACGCCTGCGCAGTCTGGATGGGCATAGCGGCGTTCCCGCGGCAAGACCTCTTTAGGCAACCAGGGAGTTCAACGTAGGCTGGGAACACATATTGAAAATGCGAGCGAGCGCAACTGCGACTAAGAACATGCCATCACATATCCCGAAAACGCGCGACCAGCTGCGGCGTTCTTCGTCGTTATAACTAGGTCATATTTCTAACCCGTCGGTTATCTCGATAAAGTATCACCATCAGCCGATTATGACCCTCTCGAGAACGTATACAAGTAGGTCACACGTCGGCCGACCACAATGGCGACCCGGCGGGAGGGCCGTGCCTTTCAAGCGAGAAGGCTTCGGTGGTGACCGCTCCATTGGTCGGCTTGATACGGCAGCGATGGAGGGAGACTGGTATCTGTGGGGGAAGAGCTGAGACGACCAGCACGGGGGCGAAGATAGCCCGTGGCTTGAAATGACTGTCGGAACTGTCCTGCCTGGATAGTGGAAGGAGCCGACATCTCGGATGCTGCAGGGGGCCTTCGGCTGTCCCTTTCATACCTCAAGAAAGATATCCTCCCAAAAGCATAGCGTCTCTGTGAGTGAGGATATGTCTAGGGTTATTCCTTTGAATTGCTAAGCTAGAGATCGTTACTGGAATAACCTTCGTAGATATCCGCGATCCAGATATTGCGCTTGTTTTGCGTGCATGTTGCCCGCTTCGCGGTCGGCAGCCAGGGTGCAGAGGTTGATGACGAGCAGCTGCTTCCTTGCGCCGCTCGGGTCCCATAGCGAGCCTCGGGTGGGGGGTTTCGAATCCCTTCTTTTCGGGTCCGAGATCCAAGCCTCGGGTCTCGGATGCTGTGTTGCCATCGCGAAAAGTGAGCTCTCCGGTCATAGCCTGGGCGCCCCCTTCACCGGGGTGGGGAGTCAAGCCCTAGCTGCCCCCGTGTTGGTCCGCTTCTGACTCCGCTCTATCGCTAGAGATTCGCTCCGCGAAAGCAAAAAGGGAAGCTTTGCGCTTCCCCTTCTTGCATTCTGGCGAGCCCTTGAACTTACAGGGCAGCGTCCTTCAGCTTCTTCAACGGGCGAACCTTGACCTTCACGGATGCCGGCTTGGCAGCGAACCACTGTTCCTGGCCCGTGAACGGATTCTTGCCGAAGCGCTTCTTCGTTGCTGGCACTTGGATGGCCGAGACCTTGAAAAGGCCCGGCAGCGTGAATTCGCCAGCACCCTTCTTGTGAATCGAGCTCACGATGGTGTTTTCGAGGTGCGACAGCACCGTTTGCACGGTCTTCTTGTCCAGCTCAGTCTGGACAACCAGGTGGGCCAGCAGGCTCGACTTGTTGAACGTATCCTTCAGCGGCTTTGCAGCCGGAGCTGCGGCTGCCGCCTTCTTCGCTACGGGTGCAGCCTTCTTTGCCGGTGCTGCCACTTTCTTTGCCGCAGTCTTCGGGGCGGCCGTCTTCTTCGTTGCCATATGGCTCCTATTACAGGATACCGGCACAATTGCCGGAATCCGCGCAGCATAGCGAAGATATGAGCTGGCCCGCAATGGGGAGAGGCAGCAGAATGTTGCAGCCGGCTTCTTGGCTGCCGTGCAGATGGTGTTCACAGCGACATGGAGTAACGCCCCTGGTTGCCCTCCCGACGTTTGACCTACCGAAAGCTTTATCCGTCCGGCAAAGCTAAGCGATTCTGCCTTTTTTGCGGAACCATGCTTTCGCGAATGCCAAGACAACCCTCAGGCGCTACGAACATGAAATTCTCAATCGTGAATAAAGATCGCCGCGAGGCCGCTCCTGGCCTTATTGGAGCATGCCCGATGTGCGCAGGTCCGATGGTCGCTAAGTGCGGAGAAATGAGAGTATGGCATTGGGCTCACAAATCTCGGCGCGCTTGCGATCCGTGGTGGGAACGCGAGGGCGAATGGCATAGAGCGTGGAAGAATGAGTTTCCCGGGAGCTGGCAAGAAGTTATGCACAGGGCCGAAAACGGCGAGAAGCACATAGCCGATGTGACGACAGACAGCGGTTGGACCATCGAATTTCAGCACTCCTTCCTCAACCCTGAAGAGCGTCGATCCCGCAATGCTTTCTATCAACAACTTATCTGGATAGTTGATGGATCCAGACGAAAGATGGACCGAAAGCGATTCAATGACGCATGGAATCACGGGCTACCGCTTGCTTCAAATTCTCCCGTGCGCAGAGTTCCCAGTGACATGTGCCCACTACTTCGAGAATGGGTGAACACTGGTGCCCCAGTCCTCTTAGATTTTGGAGATGACACGCCACTATGGTGGCTGCTGGCCAAGGGATCAGGCGGCTACGCATATGTCGCACCATTCTCGAAAGCGGATTTTTTGGCTATCCATCTCGACGGCACCGCAAAAATCGCGGGCGACTTTCAATCATTCGTGAACGAACTTGACCGCCTTGTTGCGAGCTACGAAAGCCACCTCCGTGCTCGGCGCTAACATCACCCTCACGGATGCCAGCTCAGCGGCAAACAAACGATACTGAAAACTCCTCAACGTTGTCCGGTGGGTCATCGGAGGAGCAAACTCCGTGCGATACCCCCTATAGGGAGGGCATTGGTCTGCGCGGGCATGAAAGCAACTGAGAAACCATAACTTCCGCGACCTATTTCCATACCTACCCGCTCGACAAGGGCGGGTCCACAACCCCCACGCACAAGCTTCCGCGCCATCTGCACCGCCCCAGCACGCGAGTTGCCTTTACAAATTGCTACATATACCGAAAAATGCGCTCAAAGCCGATATAGCGACATTTAGGACAAATTCTGCAGCGACGGCGACACGGGAGTATCACTTGGGCCTCGAACATACAACCATTACCCATGCATGCCGGCATCGGTTCCCACCACGTCCCCGGACGAGGGTGAGCCTCATGGCTCTCCGCTGCGGCCCAGATCAATAGCGGGAGAGTCTACTGTGTTCACGACTCCCTACGGTCCGTTTGATGGGAATAGCTGGGAAAGGCTCTGCCAACTCGTCCTCAAGCGCAAATTCGCTGCGGATGGCTATTTGAACATCCCTGTCACACCCGGGGACTATGGCCTGGAAGAGTCGTGAAACGTACCGTTTTTTATTCCTGGCAGTCGGACTTAGCGGCGCGCTCCAATCGAAATTTGATTGAGGACAGCCTTAAGCGCGCTATCCGGGCCATTGCTCGTGATGAAGATGCTGGGGTAGAGCCTGTATTGGACCGCGACACCGCGAATCTAGTTGGAACTCCCGACATCGCTCAAAGCATTCTTGCCAAGATCGCCACCGCCGACATCTTTGTGGCTGACGTGAGTATTGTCGGCAGTCTCCGGCAAGGTCGCCCCACTCCCAACCCAAACGTGTTGATCGAGCTTGGCTACGCCGTGGCCGAGCTCGGCTGGGACAACGTGGTGCTTGTGATGAACGGCGTTCACGGTGGCCCCGACCAGCTGCCGTTTGATTTGCGGGGAAGAAGAACGGTGGTCTACGAGATGCGCGACGATGAGGCACCCGCTGAGGCACGCGGCTCGCTGCAGGGGCGGCTCGAAGCGTGCTTGCGGGGTACCTTGAGCACCGGTCTAGCCCACAATCTGCCCAAAGGTCCGGATGCGTCATTGTGGTGGGGATGGTGGAGTTTCGACCCTGCACCCACGGCGAGGAGCCGGGTTTTTATTCGAGAGGTAGGGCCCAGCGGATTTCTTTTTGAGCTTGACGTGTTCAATGGCGCTCATCATGGCCGGATCAGGTCGTACGCTCGCATCCTCTCTACCGATCTCGCTTACTGTCGGCTGCCAAATGGCCCCGGGAAGCCTGACGGTGAGCTCGTCTTTCGACGCGGCTGGCGGCAGGGTGTTAGAACGATTTCAATCGAAGAGGTAGCCCGATGTTCCTATTGGGGAGGGATGCGCGCGCACTTCGGCGGCGAGTTCCGATGGGAGCCTGAGCCGTGGTTCGAGCGTGGATATATCAATGAACTAGAACTTGCTAGGCTTTATTGTCTGGTTGGAGAGAATATCAACACGCTTAGGGAATGCACTGCGGACATGTCGGAGGAGCTATCTCCCGACGATGAACTAGTCCGTGTGATTCGTGGCGGCGTGGCTGGCTTGTACACCATCATGGAGAGCATTGTCATGCTCGACGACGCTGGTCGCATGTGGATTGCATACATCGATGGAGAGCTGGTCCGGTACTTTACAAACGTCCAACAAGACAGGCGTCGACTTCCCGCAGCCATCGACGTTTGGCGGGAGAACTTCCAAAATAAGGAAGTAAAGTATTGTGAGTCCATCAGGACAGTACCGCCAATAGGCAATGAGCACCTCAATGCGCCCCCAGACAGTACCGGAGACCTGCCCATATTGACGAAGCCGGTATCGCCAAAATGGTGGCAGAGAGTGAAATGGCTACTCAATCATCTCCGTTGAACGTAGTGGTTTGTCGAAAGCTGGAGTTTTCTGTCGCTGTTACCGCCATCGGCAAGAACATGGTGTCCAACTTGAGGCAGCCAAGGAATTGATGGTGGACCGCAGTCCCGTCCGCGTACTTCGTCTGGCCTATTCCGCGCGCTGCTCAATTTGCTCGCACCCCTTTTACCTCCAAGACGGTGGCAAGTACTTCTCAGGGAGTCCGGTCGGAAGATGCGAGATCCGGCTGGGCATATCTACTCGTTCGATTGGCATACCTGGGTCGGCAAGCCATTGCGCTAGTGAGCGACACGTATGGAAGACGCAATGCAACCCGCACAGCAATCACTCCTAGACCAGGTCCTGCGAAAGGTCGGAAGAAACCTGCTGCTGAATCAAGAGCTGGAGCACATACTGAAGGCCATCCTCAGCTGCGCTAGGATTGAGGGCACCATCGCAGATGCTCCAATTCGGCTTGCTAAGCGGCAGGCTCGCCTTACCACCACGTCGATGGGTGAATTGCAGCGCCAGTTGCGCAAAGAGCTTTTTGCGCCAGAGGAAGACAAATCAAACGCTGGCCCATCTGACCCTACGCAGATATGGATCAGCACAAGCATCCGACTCGAGCCTGCTGATAAGGAAACACTGGAGGCAGAGCTCGAGGCATTAACGGATGAGCGCAACGACCTTGCTCATCATTTCCTGGACCGGTGGAATCCTGGCTCTGCATCCGCGATGGAAGAGGTCTCTTCTCAGTTGGACGCACAACGAGACAAGATCCTCGCAATGCGCGAACGCCTCAGGTCGATGCACGGCACAGTGACTGAGATGATGAGGACAGTTGCTGACTTTTGGCAATCGCGCGAAGGTATTGCGACGCTGGAACTGGGTTTCCTACAGAGCAGCCGGATGATTGAGCTTCTCGGCGAAATCGCTGCCACGCCGCAGCGTGCCGATGGGTGGACCGACCTGTCTTACGCGGCGGGTATTGCGCACAGTATGGAGCCTGACGCATTTGCAAATCGCAAGGCACGCTATGGCGAACACAGCGTGAAAGCACTCATCATCAAGTCCGAGCTCTTCGAGGTCATCGAGGAAGTGCTGCCACAGGGGACGCGCACGTTAATGCGCAACCGACCTGCCCTAGGCGGCCAGGACGTTCACCTACAAAGGCCGACGTTCCACCCTAGCGAACTGAATCGTTATTAACACTGTATTAAACGTTGTTAATATCAGCTCAACTTCGCAAACCTGGGACACGCGAGGCGACCGACGCACTCCGCAAACTTAGTCTTAAACAACCAAGTAGAGTTGCGTCGCATGTTGCCGTCGAGAAAATGCGAAAAAGTCGCGAGCGCTGAATCCGACGGAACATGCTTGTAACGTTTCGGGCAACTCTTCGGAAACTCGTTCGGCCCGTACCTTGGTTCGTACCACCATCTCGCTGTTCAGCCGATATCGTGGTGTATCGATATCGCTTGATGTGATCCTTAAATCATTTATAAGTTGCTAAGCGATCTGCTAAACAACTTGCTAACGTTTCGCTCGATCGTTTCAGTAGAAGTTCTACTAAACACTCTCACGCCAAACTCTCGCGGAACTCACGTGACGGCTTGCGCACCGAGAAAAAACGGGTACAATGTGCCTGAAATGACGAAACCCCCGCGGGCCTTGGACAGCAGAGCGGGGGTTTCAAGAACTACGGACTACAGTGGCAGGCACTTTTAACCAGCTGAGGCTGGCCCTGCTTCTATGCAACACGAACTTGGAGAAGCCCGTGTCGACGGCCAAAAGTATACAAGCTTACATCCCCTTCGTAAAGGATCAGGTCGCGCACCAGGAGCAGCAAGCTGCACGCGCAACCGCGAAAGGTGACGAAAAGCGCGCACAGTCCTACCTCTCCCGGGCGGCCATGTTCCGGCAGATGGCTGCGGACTTTGAGGCACTGGAGGCCGCTACGGCTGCCCCAGCCAATCTCGAAGCATCCCTCCGCCTTACCCCCGACGACCTGCGCGACCTTCCTGAAGAGCTGATGCAGCAGCTGAGCATCAGCGAAGCCGACAAGCGCGATTTCCTGATCATAGAGCTCATCGACGACCTCGGGGGCATCGCATCCCTAGATCAGATCCTGGTTGCCCTTTTCCGCAAAAACGGCGAAATCGAGAAGCGCAATAAGCTCAACGCGCGCCTCTATCGTATGTCCAGCAAGGGCAGCATCTTCCAGTACCCGGATAAAAAGGGCGTGTACACCACGTCGTATGTTGCAGGTGGCCAGACGGGCGAGGCAGAGGAAGAGCCGGAGATGCTGAGCAACCCCGAAGACGAATCTAACGCTGACCTAGCTTAACAGCCGAGAAGGGTGGAGCGATGAAGAGAAGAAGCGAAGCCCCCCGGTAAAACCGCCGCCGGCGGGGCAAAAGAAAGGCCCTAACAACCATGATCTCTTGCAGGAGGAAGGTTGTTAGGGCCGTGGCGGACCACTTTGGTGCGATTGGATACACATTCCCCAATCCGAGCCGGATCCGCATGTTGACGCATGCGGCAACCCCGGGAAAGGAGGTATTGAAATGGAACAGTTGAAATTCAACTTCCCCATCCCTGACGGCTATACGGTCAAGTTCGTGGCGTATATCACCGTCAAGGGCGGCAAGCGGCTGTACGCTAAGGCGTACGGCAAGCGCGCTTGGCCGATCCTGGTGAAGCTCTAAGGAGCCCCGCCAGCTGGTATCCAGTCACACCGTTTCTCAACTTTAGCGGACCGGGCGCGAGTTTACAACACCTGGGGTCAATCCGCGCAATTAGTAGGGGTAATTTCTTACCGTCAGTTGGGGGAGACTACGGCGCCAGCCGCACCTCCTGTCCGAGCTAGCTCGCGAACGGTGAGGCGCCAAATTTCAGGCGCAGCGACTCGATAAGCGCTTCATCTGCACTCAGCTTCGTTTCCTCAAAAGTACGTTCCAGCGGCGAGAACGACGACGATACGTGTTCGGTGCGGCAGATGGTGAGCACGGCGTCCGGAGGGACCGGTCGGTGCTCTACAGGGCCAAAATCCCACTTTTCACTGCCCGGAACCCAGCCCTCCGGTGTGAGATGCATCTCTTTCCATTCATGACTCGCCGACATGTCGTGATCTCCTGAGAGTACAAATCAGCGTAACCTCATCAGTACTCCCCCGGCAACGCCCGGGCGGAAAAGTGCGCCAAAGCAACAGTGACAACGCCAGCCCGCCCAACGCGCTATGGCTTTCCATTAGCGGTCTCTTGCCTGCTACGACTGGCCCGGCGTTGATACTGCAGCGGCAGCTTGCTTTGCCCCGCAACAATAAAGATCGACCGAAGGCCGGACACGTCGAACCCTAAAGTTCGTCGGATTACTGTCGACAGGAGGTATGCCAGCGTCTACCGCTGGAGAACACATCTGCAACCCGTGGAGATTGAATGCGCAAGCTTCTCCTTGCAACCACCTTAATTTTTGGCCTGGCAGGGTGCTCTGACAAGCCAGCGGTATTCACAGCGACTCACCAGTTCGGAGGCCAGGACGTTGGGGTTACCGTCAGAATGACCCTGAATGACTTCTCAGACAATGACCGAAAGGAAGGCGACGGTCTGATCGAGATCGTCAAGAAACCTGGAACACCTTGGGCCGGAAGCGAAGGGGCATTTCCGATAACTTGGAGTGCCTCGGACCACAATGGTAATCCGTTGACTCCAGGCAGGCCATTTAGGGTTGTGGTCCCGGGCAAGATGGACGCATTCAAGATGGACGTGCACCCAATCAATATGACGATCCATGGGGTGGGCGCAACCGAGGCTTACTATTGTCCCGAATGTGAACTGCTTCGTAGCGGCGCAGGCCTCGGTGTTCTTCCGAGTGTCTTCCTGAGGACTGAGACAAGGTGACTAACTAATCCGCCATGACTGAAACCCTTGTCAACACCGTTGGACAAAGCTTGGTCGCTATCGGGCTGTACACGGTCGCCTTCGAATCAATGGTCCTGACGTTTCGAGCTCAGATGCAAGGCTACCTTCTGACGAACGACCCGCTCTCCCTTCCCGCCTTCAAAAAAGCATGCGAGACAGCAGACAAGACTTTCAAATTTTGCGTACCCACTGTCGTAAAGGCTAGTATTCTGAGTCAAGAGGAAGTTGATTCCTTGGTCGACGTTCGCAAGCGTCGAAACAAAATGGCGCACGAAGGATACAACGCAATGCTCAGTCTCACTGTCGAAGACATTGAAGACGACGTTACGAAAATGTTTGCAATAAGTCGAAGGGTTGAGCAATGGCGACAAGCCGTTACCAAGCAGAATCCTGATGGCAGCACGCCCTTCTCGATCGCCCCCAGTATCTTTGGCTTGTATCTCACAGCAGCTCAAGAACTTGCTCGTACCAAACTCCAAACTGAATTTGGGAGTGGCGCCGCACTTGAGAATAGCGGCTGACGAGACAGCCGAGCCATCCGCCCAGAGATCAAATGCCGTTGAAAGCAATCTCCCAACTCGCTACTTAAGTCGCTCGGCAGGACATGGCGTGCCCGCCGGCGACAACCCAACGATGCTCGATTCGAACTTCGTGCGCCGCAGGCGTGGAAGCATAGGTGCTAGCGCCCCGAACGCAAGAGGCCAACTACAAGCCGACTATTCTGCAATAAGAAATCTGTTCGGGTTCTTTCCCAGCCATGCTGGTGCCCTTCCGCGACCCGACCACGTCTTACCAGTCTTCGGATCGAAATACTTCGGAGGCAACGGCTCCTTGGCAGCCTTCACGGATCCGCTGCCAGCCGGTCGACCTCGACGTCGCTTACCTTGAATGTCCTCCACAGAGAGGCCGTATTGCTCCATCAGAGCGCGGATTTGGCCAATAACGTTTGCCAGTTCAGTCGCCCGGACTTCCGAGATTTGAGCGTCCAGAGCTTCCTTCTGAGCAAGTAACTGTTTATACGTTGCCATACATATTCTCCGTCGACTTCCTGTTGGTAGTTATGCGAACAGCGGACTCTTTCCAATCTGCCCACGGAAGCTAGCGTAGCACGTCGCTACGTGCGCTTCACTCCCATTCGCCGATCAGCTATATTTCGACAAAATCGAACTGTCTAGGGTCCGAAATCCGGATCCACACCTAACCGTCTGACTAGTTCCTGCTGCAACTCAAGAATTGAAAGTCTTCTCTTACCGCCATCGGTCTTGACGTACACCTCTTGACCGCCTGTGGCGAACAGCAGCGTACGTCTCGTCGCAGGAATTCTAACCTCCACAACGTAGAGGTCCTCGACTATCGCACGTCCATTACTTACTTGGTGAAGATAAATGCGGTACGCTGACGGGGCAATCGGAGGAACAATTTGATGCAGACGTTCAGTGACGATGCGCCTCAGTTCGTCACACTCCTGTGGATTCAATTCCACGCCAACAATTGCTCGATCGTGGTCGCGTATTCCCCAAAAAATGGCTCCTTCTTGTTCGTGTCCCGCGTTCATGAAGGCGACTGCATACTGGTCGACAACACCCTTAATCGAGCCCAGGGGGTTCCCTCCCTTGACTTCCTTTAGTTCGCATGTGCGATCTTCCTGGCGCGGGAATGTAGCCCACTGTACCCAGTGGTCTTTTGGGCGTGCCTTTAGATTCGGTCGACGAATTTCAAAATGTGATTCGTATCGTGCCAGCGAGGTAATTCGCTGAGGTGATGTTGCGGGGAGAGACACGACATGATGCCGCTCCCGCCTTAGATTGTCGACATGTGTCGCGAAGACTATTACCTGCGTCTCCCCTGCCATCACATCAAGAAGACGGGTCAACAGTGGTACATAGTTCTCGGGCCAACGCCACGTCCAATCGTCGATCAGCATCGGCAATTTCAAGCGTGCGCGCCGACGAGCTACGAACTGCTTGACTAGTTCCAGTGCAGCGCGCTGCCCCCCCGAACCAGTATTGACTCTTTCAAAAATTCCACACTCACGGAATTGGAGCCACAGCGGGTCTCTGAGTATTGAATCTGGAATAAATGGCTCGACGTCCGATAGACGAGAAGGCGTCATGTTAGTCTTTCGACCAGCAATGATAAGCTCCTGTCCTTCTGGAGCCGACAATTCCGCCATTATCTCAATAGACAGAGGAGGAGGAGTCTTTGAAACCACGACCTTGCGATTTTCATCCTGGGAAACGGAGAGCCTAATATCCTCAACCCGACTTCCATCCTCCACGACCAATTCCACTTGGGATGGTCCAGTGCCACCCTCGTTGATTACTATAGCCGGCCTACCAACGATAGCCGCTACCATAGCACCTGCGAGCTCGGTTTTTCCCGTAGCACTCGCACCGACTACCCAGTTAACCACTCCAGGAGTGAAGCGGTACTCAGCATCAAAAAACGGCCCAAAATTCTTGATTGTGACTTTTGAAAAATTCATAAATCCGATTCTAATGCGGCCAAGTCAATACGCCACTGATGAATACAATCCCGCCGGGCTGGATAATATACCGAGGCAGTTGTCGATTCGCCTATCAAAGCATAAACCCCCACGAATGGGGGGCGCGAGGATCCTATCTGGGAGAGGCTACGGTGTAATCGCCCTTCACTTTAAGCACTACATACCGGACGCCTTGGTACGTACTTACGGCTGCGGGAATAGGCTCATTGAAGGTAAAGTGTGCTGTGCATTCAGGATAGAACTTACCGAAGCGCTGCCAGGCTTCACAACACGTAGTCGAATCCACTGCTCAACTTTCGAAAAATTTTAAAATAAGGTTAAGATAATAAATGATTAAGATTGACCGATCTACAGTCCCATCACCTTGGCCATTAGACAGTGGCGATGCTACGGAAAGATTCAAAGCCGCCGCCGCATTTTTTGAGGTGAAGGAGATTAATCGAAAACAAAAACGTTTCAACTTCGGGCTTCAGTTTGCTCAACCAGAACTTCAATCCCACTTACACGATCTTTTCAAAGACAAATGCGCTTACTGCGAAAGTTATATTTTTTCTGAGAAAAGAGGAACGCCATTTCTCGACCGTTTCCGTCCGACTTCGGGTGCGATCGGTATTGACGGCCATGTCACGGTCGATGCGTATTGGTGGCTGGCGTATGAGTGGGATAACATGTACGCATGTTGCGTCCATTGCAATCGAGCAAAGGGCAGCCGATTCCCTATCGAAGGCAAGCGTGCCAGGCCTGGAACGCGAGGACAGGCACTTGATGCCGAAAAATCGTTCCTTGTTGACCCCTGTAGAGATGATCCCGACGAGCACCTACTTTTTCATCCAAACGGGCATGTAATCGGGGTATCAGAAAAGGGTCGTATAACTATACAAGTATTCAATCTAAACCGCGATGAATTAGTCCAGCGACGTATGAAAGAAGCTCACGATTTCGAGCTGCTTGAATTGTACGGACTTGCAGAAAATGAGGAGGTTTCACCCAGTTCCTTAGATAGCTCAAAAGAGTTCGCAGCGTTGCGTCGCCAAATGACACGCGATCACGCACAGAAAGTTGATTCAGCTTTGGTGAAAAAAGCAGCGGAACGGGAACAAGAAATCGAGAACAAGGAATTCCGCGACCTTAGTCTTGCAGATCCGATTAGAGCCCGCAGGGCTCTCGCACGAACGCGGTATATCGAATCCATTAGGCTTATTAACGTAGGTATTCATGAGCGAACCGAAATCCAGGTCGCGTCCACTGAGTCGGCCGGGGCGCCGTGGACCGTTCTGCTAGGCGAAAACGGAGTCGGTAAGAGTACCGTGCTCAAGGCGATTGCGTTCGTTCTTGCGGGAGAGAGCCGTTGGAACGCTCTGGGCGAGTTTGCGGAAGCACTGCTTCCTCGTAGGACGTCGGCGAAAGGCCGCGTCGGCGAGATTGCTCTCAAGCTTTCCGATGGCCAAGAACTCTCCATGAAGATCAATGCGAACGCCGAGAGAATCGAAACTAATGCGTCAGCTCCCAAGCTCTATCTCTTGGGCTTCGGTTCGACTCGACTACCTCCAAATAAGGTCCATCAACCGCCCGCCGAAGAGCCATACTCACGACTATTGAACCTTTTCGATCCGTTTGCACCTCTTGGCGACGCTATTGCGTGGCTGGTGTCGCTCCCCCCATTGCAGTTCGAGCGAGCGGGGAGAACCCTGCGAGCATTGTTGGATCTTCCTGACGAAACGCACTTCTCAAGAAAGGGAAAATCCGTCTTTCTGGTAAATGAGAACTTCCAGCAAGATGTCGCAACATTGTCTGACGGATACCAGACCATCATTGGCATCGGCTGTGACATCATGTCCGTTCTATTGGCACCTGGGCTACCGATGGAATATGCTGAAGGCATTGTGCTGATCGACGAAATCGGCAACCACCTGCATCCAACTTGGCGGATGCGACTTGTTGACGCTCTCAAGACTGCCTTCCCCAGGGTGCAGTTCATCGCGACTACCCATGAACCGCTCTGCCTGCGTGGATTGGAGAATGATGAAGTCGCTGTTCTCATGAAGGACAGCAAACACAGGGTGCATCTAGTAGATAGTCTTCCGCCCATTCGGGGCTTGCTCGTCGATCAGCTTCTTTCTTCGCCCCACTTTGGCCTCCGGAGCACTATTGATCCTAAATTCGCCAAGGTGTTGGACGAGTATTACGAGTTAATTTCGAAGACCGATCCGACCGAGAACGAACTCGAGCGAATTAAGCTCCTCGAACCAGAAGTATGCAACTTGCGCCTCGTCGGCGACAGCCCAAGAGAACAGGTGTTACTTCGGACGATTGATTCATACTTGGCAAGTGCGGAAGCGTCTCTGGAAGCTATTGATCCCGCACAACTTCCTGAGGACCTGGAAAGTGAGCTGTTCTCTCTCTTACAGGCATCAGAACCGGACGTCTCCAATGATTAAAGTACCAAGGACTATTGCGGCACCGGCAGACTTGGTCAAGCTAGCTGCCGTTGAATTGGCAGAGTCGATTTCGCATTATTCCGACCCGGAAAGTAAGGAAGTTGCCTTTGACGGATACAAGGCCTATCAACACAAGTCGGTCAAGGCAGCCTTGAACAAGCTGTTCAACGAAAAGTGCGCCTACTGTGAGATGGATTACGGCGGAGCCCCACTGGATGTGGAGCACTTTCGACCGAAGTCTGCTGTTGTCGAGTTGCATCCGACCACCTTCAAACGGGTAAAAAGGGCACCGGTCATTAAACCTGGGTACTACTGGCTCGCAGCGGAATGGACAAACTTGCTACCGTCTTGTATCGACTGCAATCGCCCTCGAACGCAAGCGTTTCCTGATGAAGCCGACGCCGTCAGCGGCAAGAGCAACTACTTTCCGTTGGTTCACGGGACCGCCCGCCCCCTGGACCGTACCATCGACATTGAACAGCAAGAGCAAAGGCTGTTGTTGGATCCTTGTCGCGATGAGCCCGGGAGACACTTGGAGTTCGGGCGCAAGGGAACAATTCGCGCAAAGCACACCCCAGGGGGACCTGATCAGAAGGGTGCAGCCTCCATAGAGGTTTACGGGCTGCAGCGCGAGGCACTCGTTCGGAAGCGAGAAGCTACGCAGATCGCGCTTCGATGGAGGATTTACGAAGTAAATCGTGCGGCAAAGTTGCTTGTAGTAGATCCACAGAACACAGGGGCGAGACGGACTCTGCGACGCATCATCAATGAGATTGAAACGCTCTATCTGGCCAAGGAGAAGCCTTTTCTAGCAATGTGCCGCCAGATAGTTCGCGAGGGAATCGGCGCACATCTACGAGCCAGGGCAATTGCGGTCCATGCTGAGCAAGGCGAAGTACGGGAAGTGGCAAACCGGAATGCGGCTCAGTTGCCTGGATAGCTTCCTTGCACGTTCCGGTGCGCTCTTGCTGCGCGACTGGGGAAGACAACAGAGGCGGGACAACACACAGAAGGAGCGTTATTCGCCAAACTCGCGCTGCAGTTTCGTTTTGAGTTCTTGGAGTACAGCGCTTGCTGCGATGCCGAAGATGGAGTTCGTGCGAACAACGTGGTCGGATGTCCAATCTGGCCACCCCTCAGGGCAGTCGTCGACCGCAACCCACGCCACCGGATTCCGACGATGAACATCAAGCAGAACCTGCTCTGGCCGCGACTTGCTCTGGAACCAAGCTTTGCGCATTTCCCGTCGATGGAAGGTTCCACCAATGCAGCGCTCCTGCAGTGTCGGCGAAAGTCTCGCCTCGGCATGATCGTACCCGCCCTTGATGAGCAGCCAGGAGGTGGATAGCACAATCTTCACGTCTGGATAGGGAGCTAGCATCTCGTCCAGCAGGGGTACATGCTCAAACAGGCTGTGACCTGGATGATGCAGCAGCTCGATGCCGCTCCTCGTTCGGTACGCGGAGTCAGGGTGCAAAACGCCATCGAAGTCGAGATAGAGAACCTGTAGCGGTTGGACCGACGATGTCTCTGCTTGCGTCACGGCCACAGCGTCATCCCCAGATGCGCGCCGCGTGCCCCTGACTGCCAATACTTCACCACATGCATGCTCGTCTCCCCTTCATGACGGAGAGATTATGTGGACCGGCAATCGTCGCGGCAACGCTCAATGCCCTCTTTGGGCTGCCACCATCTACAACCGGCAGGGTTGTGCCGATTACGTGAATATTTTTGCAACCGACGTTGCGAACGCCATACACTGCGCTCCCGCTGTCACGCAGGAGAGTCGCTGTAGCGACGCCCATCTATGCTCAAAGTCACCGTGGAAGTAGTTGGCCCAGCCGACATTGGCTCTGGAAGGAAGGTTGCTACGGCCTACATACGTAGGCTCGACCGTAGCGCAGTGTCCGACTATGTCGTCCGCCTCAGCGAACCGCCTTTCGCTGATGGGCAGGAAAGGACCCTACACGCTTACCCTCGATTCGCAGCGTCCGTATTTGACCTGGTGGCCCGTGCATTAGCAGTAGGATTGACTGGAACCGAAGAGTTGCCGCCGCGACCTCAAGTGCCGAGCGTCCCAATTCATCAGTCGGGAGACACCAGGTACGTCCGCCTTTCGGAGATCCCTGAGCCAGCAGCGACGTACTTCCGCAAGCGCATTGAGTTCTCGACGTGTCCAGTTATCGACGAAGACCCCGAACCGACGCAATGCGCTTACGCGTCGGACTGGCTTGCCTTCCTGGGCAGTCGGCGGTAATGCAATCCCACCGGCGCGCGAAGCTCTGAGACACCCCCGCGCCATCGCTGCCCCCCTGCCTAATGGCCTTGCTGCAGAGCGTCCCTAAAAAAGAATGCGCGTCCTTGAAGGCCGCGCATTGAAGATGCTTTTAAGCGTATGTCCCTTCTTCGATGCTCGCCTTCGCGACTTGGTGGACGACATCCTTCGCCCATTCCGTCACAAGCGCGTTCACAAATACATGGCGCAGCGGCACGCCAGAAATATCGCTGGTAGCTTCCGTCTGCAATTTTCCGCTGGCAACCAAGCTGAGGAGCTGGCCCGTTGTGCTTGCGCTAGGAACGACGTTCGCGCCACGCCGGAACACTTCATTGCGCAGTGGTCCGTGCGGTGCATTGACGACGCCTAGTGTCGCGTCCCAAGTTTTGCCGTTCTCCATGTAAAACATGAACGGAAAACGCCCCACCGTCCGCCACGCGTCAATAGCCGCCCACATCACCGGGTCGACCATGTCGGCCAACCAGTAGAACTGCAAATCCCCCATCTGGAAGCGGATGCTCTGCAGCTTGCTCCCATCCTCGAGGTCGATACTCCCGAAGCCGACATTGGTGCGTTCATATGACGAGCCGAACAGGTGCCGGTCCTTCTGCCGGATGGGGCACGTCAGCACAGGAAGGCTGCCAGGCAGGCCTCGCGCTTGCTTGAACCTTGCTCCGACCGAATCCAGAGCATGCAATTGCCCTACCCGCACAGCGTTCGGGCCAAAGCCCGTAATGAAGTTCGTGTCCATCTCTAATGTCCTGCTGAAATTGTGACAAGGATTGCGCGCTCTAGTCAAACGCGGCAGATGGAGTCCCTGTGGTGCGGAGCACCGTCGTGGATGTCTGCCATCTGCAATCCCGTATAGCGCCAAAACTCCTGCATCTAACATGACCGAGTGTGCGACAGGCCCCGCCCTTCATGACGGGGGAGGATAGCGCATCCAGTGCGGCTTTCGGCATCGCTATACGTGAGTATGATTCTCACACTGCGATGCCGACTGAAGGACAAGCACCGTGCCTGGCTGAACGCCCAGGCGCGGGAGGCAAACTTCGTCTGGAACTATGCTGCCAAAACATCCTCGCCCGCGGGCGTGCGGGTCTGGCGGCAGGAACCCTTGCCCCTCAAGGCGAGGAAGACGTCAACCGGAATCACCTGGATTCAGAGAGTTCCAAGATACAAATGGCAGAATCCTAAGGCAGGAATTCGAGGTGCGTTTCGTGGCGGTGGAGGTATGCGCGGCCTCGCCCTCATGAGACAACTACCTCGATGAGCCACGCGTCAACATCAGCTCGACGCCATCGGAGCGGAAAGCGAGACCCAAGATGGGCGGGCGGTGGCAAGGTTTGAGGCTGGCTCCGGATGCGCCGGAGGATTGTGGCGGTGGTGACCTTGAGGATAGCGGCAAGGTCGTGGGCGTCCAGGTAGGAGGTCGATGCCGAATGCATCCTGAGTATAGCGACGCCTATCGGCACTTGTGGCAGCGTTGGCGCAAAGGTCGCAGCCTCGGTGGTTCAGAGACTGCTGGCCATTTCGGCGGCCAACCGGCAGGTGGACCCCGCCCCGCAGCGGTCATCAGTGCAGTGAATGCGAATGGCCGCAAAGCGGCCATTTTGCGTCAGTAGTGCAAGCTTGCCGATTGTTCCAGCTCTATTAGCCGGCTCTCCGGTCTCGCGGAAGGCTCACTTTGAAAACGGTTTGGTGTTCGTCGGAGAACGCCTGAATTTTCCCTTCATGTGCTCTCGCAATTTCGCTGGCAATGTAGAGTCCGAGCCCAATGCCCCCGGTTTTATCATCCTCTTGCCGTGGACCGCGACTCAGCGGATCAAATATCCGCGTCAGCGTTACGGGGTCAATGGCCGGGCCGCTGTTGGTAACGGTCAGTTCAACATCTGCTCCGTTACCCGATACAGCAACACAAACAGGTTGGTCTGCAGACCCATACCGCAGCGCATTGATTACCAGATTGGACAACAGTTGTCGAAGGCGACAGCCATCCCAAACGCCCACCAGATTGCCAGTTATCTCCAACTCAATCAGATGGTCCGGATGGGCACCTCTCAATTGGTCAACACCGTCGCCGATCACGCGAGTGAGGTCCGTATCATCCGGTGCGATGTCGATGCCCAAGCCAAGTTTTGCCCGGTTAAAGTCGTTCAAATCATCGAGAAGGGCATTCATGCTGGCAGTGCTTCGCTCGAGCCGGTCGGCGGCTTCGGAGATGTCTACCCCAACGTTTAGCATTGTGAGATATGCGGCGGTCATCTGAATGGTTTGCAGAGGGCCACGCAGGTCGTGGCCCAACATTCCGAGCAGCAGGTTGCGAGATTCCTCTATCTCGGCCTCGAAGAAATCGACCGACTCTGCCACCGCCTGATCAATCGCTTCGTTGAATCGCATCAGATCGTCCAGGTCTGCAGCGATTAGTTGGAAGTCGTCTATCCAGAGACGCAACACACTTGCACGTAAAGCCCGGTACTCCGCCACCATCTGATTGATGTTAAAACCCCGGCGCGCGCGCATGAGGGCGTGCGTTTGGGCTGCTGTCTCCGGCGCACCAGGCGGCGTGGGAGCCCGCCCGAGAGACTTTTCGCGCTGCTCATGCCGTGTTTGCGGGGTCGCCAAATCCTTGGCAATGGCCTGCAGAATCTGCGGGGCGTGATCACGAAGTGCGAGCGGAGTCATATTTTCCGCAGCGGGAAGGAGCGTGCTGGCGAACGACTCCCACTCTCTCAGGATGCGTCCCATGTCCCGCAAAATGAAATCAGCTAGCCGCATGTCTTTCAGTTTCGATGAACGTCGCACCTGAAGCGTAACATTCTGGCAGCACAGGTCCAGACAGGGCGTGCGCTACCGAACTTCATCCTCCATTCGGAATAGCCCATGTACCCGGGAGGGCGCGCTGGCCGCAGAAGAAGTCAGCTCCATCATACCGCCAGAGTGGATGGCGGAAACGGACTCCACTACAGTCGTCCAAGGGTTGCATATATATAGAGGCCGAGATGAATCGGAAGGCGCCCGGCCATATCGTCATCGCTACAAGCACGTATCTGGCAGCACCGCAGCAAGTCGTTCCGACCTGCCTGCCACGGGCAGACATTGCATCGTCGAAATCTCTATTCGTTTGACTCAAAACTCCTTTGGACTGAGCACGACCTTGAGCCTCTTGGCTCCTTCTGGCGTTGGCAACGAAGGGACGCGATTCGACATCATTGGATATGCCTCTGGATGGCGCTTTACATACTCCACCATGCTATCCCACGGTTCTGGCACGACGCCGACATTCCGGTAGTTGACCAGCCCGTCAGGAGTCGGCGGAAGGTCGGGAATCTCGGGAGCATAGAATCGATACGCCCATGCTCCGCCTTGCTCAACGCCAATCACAACAGGCAAATACTTCCCTTCCTTCCACATGTGGAGGTCTTCCCAAACCTCGCGGTCCCTCGCATCCGCAAGCCAGCGCAGCTTCAGCTCGCCAACCGAGAATGTCATCTCGAGGATGGGATGGTCGCCGAGCTGCAGGCTTCCAAAAGTCAGGGTAGCGGGCGAGAAATCCTCTGGCAGGTTAGCCAGGTCGGATGTGGCCACGGGGCATGTCAATGCGCCAACGTAAGGTGGCAGTCCTTCCGGCATCTCCGGCTTGCGCCAGAAATTCCCGAAGAGGTTGAATTGCACCACGGCATGCACACCGTTTCCGAAATCGTTCATTTGTTTTGCGTTGTTGGATTGCGAGCCACGCGAAGTGCTGGCTCGCCCAGGCATCGAGCCTGTCTATGAGTGTAGGTTCGCGGCGACATCATGATTTGGCACGCCGGCGAGATAGGAAGTGAGCGCAGCAGGTCGCTGCGCTCGAGAGATGCCAGTAGCGTTACGGGATTTGCCAGTCGACGTGGCGATACAGCAAGCCGTCATGCAGGACATGCCCAAACGCGCATCGCGCCCACCAGAAGGTCAGATAGAAAAGAGGTTCGTCCTCGAACTTGCGAGCGCGATCCTCCCAGGCATCGAAATCTGCAATCAGCTTCTGCGCCACTGCCGGACCGATGGGAGAGCATCCAAAGCTTCGATGAAGAATCTCGTAGAACGGCCCACCCGGGGCATTGTTGTCCTCGTTCTCTTCGTCATAGCCGACGAGCCGGGCAAGCGCGGCGTCCCACTCGAGAAAATCGCCATAAAAGAGCTTGTATTCGAAGCGTTGCTCGTACGTGTACAACGCATCGCAAAGATACTCAGGCCGGAGATTCGGATAGGTTCGGTGCGACATATCAAGGCTCGTGATGAGCTCGACGTTTGACCTGTCCTTGGCCGTCACCGGGTCGACCTCGTAGGTGAACGGGTCTGGCTTTTTCTCCAGCAACTTCAGGCCTCGCAATACCCTATAAACGTACATTTCCACTCCTGCATAGAACCTAGATGGTGAGCGCTCCAGGTGATGCGCTCACGCAGCTCCGATTGGGCTGCAGAGGGTATAGGTCGAAATGGAGTAGATGACTGACGCGAAAGTGGATCGTAAGGTGAGGGAATCCTCGCCGCAGAAACCGTCGGTCGGAAATTGCGCCGCTGGGAAGGAAGTTTTCCTCGCGCCGACCGCTGGA
Source organism: Cupriavidus sp. (assembly GCF_057315035.1). Taxonomy (NCBI): domain Bacteria; kingdom Pseudomonadati; phylum Pseudomonadota; class Betaproteobacteria; order Burkholderiales; family Burkholderiaceae; genus Cupriavidus; species Cupriavidus sp. The sequence continues at coordinate 97,433 of NZ_DBHKYV010000016.1, forward strand.
AGAATATCTGTGAAAGCGTGCGATTATCGACGGCTCCGCGGTCGCGACAGGAGACTGCGTGCTCCACCATTGCAACGCCCATCGCCTCTCAGGCTTCTACCCAGTTCATTTGAACCGCCCCGCCATCCGCGGCGTGACCAAAGCAGCAACGCAGCCACCAGAATGCGAGGTAGAACTCTGCGTCAGCGAATTCTTTGGCACGCGCATCCCACGTATCGAACTCACCAAGGAGCCTGAGGGCAGTCTTCGGCCCAAGCGTGGCAGAGGACATCTTCGGATGCAGAAGTTCGCGGAACGGCGTTTCCGCGCTCAGCTCAGCGCCTGCGTTTCGGTCGACTCCGACCATCTTGGCAAGCACGTCGTGCCAATCTCGCCCCTCGCAACCGATGGCGAGGGAATATCGAAGGTAGCGACCATACTCGTACACCGCTTTGCGCTTGAACTCAGTTGTCAGATCGTTGGCTTCTGACACGTACAGAAAGTTACTGCGATATTGGCCCTTCGCCTTGTCGAAAACGAAGGCGTAAGAATCCAAAGATATGTCTTCACGGAGCGTGAGGTAATTGAAGACGTCGTAGACAGGGAAAGCGTAGTTCATCGGAAGCAGACTGGATGCGGCGGCCCGACTGCGTGACAGCGCATCCGCGTGAGATCGCGGCTCTCCACTTGGCGAGGTGCCGAGGGCGCGCTGAAGCAGCTATCTGGGCGAGGATTGCGAAGCTGCGGGCGCGCAGTTCGCGCAGGCGAATGGCCTGCTTAGAAGTGTAGGCGCGCGGAAGACCCATGAATTCGACATGAGCTGCACGACTCCCAGCGGGGCACGGCTTGAGGGGGGTGAAAACTCTGGGCTAGCTGGCGCCTTTTGCCGGCGGGGGACGTATATCGAGAAATTGCCCTTGGAGCTACCAGCTCGTAAGAACGGCGCTACTTGACCGACTTTGGCTTGCGGGCAAGCTTCTTCTGGACGCGCCGGGTGGTCTCCATTGCGGCTTCGAACTCAGAAAGCTGCACTTCGACCCGCGCCAGGACGTCGACTATCGTCGTACCAAGCGCCATACACCACTTCCGGAACTCCAGCACATCGAGTCGGCGCCCTCCCAGCTCGCATTTGCTGATGAAGTTCTGATCGACTCCCATCCGGGCCGCAAGCTCAACCTGCGTTATTGCTCTCGACTCGCGTTCCGCCCGAAGAGCGTTGAGCAAAAGGGCGTACTCCTCCTCAGGAATGGAAGTTCTCATTGCCAGCGTGACGGGTAGTGAACCCGGTAGCTTGCCGCCAAATGCTCAATAGTGTTAAATTTGGATACTCTAAAATCGCACTATTGACGAATCTTGGCGACCGGTCCTTCTAGCGCCGGCGCTGAGCTGAAATGGCACATCGGTCTGCGGAGACCCGAGATGGAAATGGAACACATACGAAAAGGCTTGGCCGCTCTGCTAGAAGAGTGGCCTGAGGGAGCCGCGACTACCCATAAGAGGTACAGCTTCGGCAAAACCATCGACCAGATGACCGAGCTGGAACTGATGTACCAACTGTGCATAACAGATGGCCTCGAAATCATTGGCGACCCGACGAAGGCTTTTGCTGCGTACGATGCCGACAGAGGCAGTCTGCGCGTCTATTCGATGAACAATGCCCATGTTCAGCTGACGCCTTGCGACTCGACAAGCCGACTGGCAGTACTCGAGTATGCACAGACGCATGGGGCAAGCTTCACCGTCATTCGCGACGAAGTGACCTGCGCAATTGCCGATGTCACGGCGACGGGGAAGACGTATTTCGTGGCTGCGCTCAGAGCCATGGCGAAGTACCACGCCACCCACAAGCCTGAGTAACGCGGACGAACATGCCGAATCGAGCCGCCCTCCCCTCAAGGTTCAACCGGCAAGACGTTGCCTTTATTCGGGTCGAGCAGGCTTGCAGGGGCAGAAATGCACCGGTAATTGCAGAGATATTTTTGCGCCAAGAGGCAGCGGCATGGCGCGCATAGACCCCGCTCGCTCGTACACCCCCGAAGAGCTTGAATACGAGATTGGCTCGAGTCTCAGGCGACTTCGTATCAATCGCAATCTGGAGCAAGCCGTCCTGGCAGAGCGCGCAGGTGTCAGCACGCGAGCATTGCGGAATCTCGAGTTGGGTAACGGCTCCTCATTGCACACACTCGTCTGCGTCGTTCGCGCGCTCGGCCGGCAAGAGTGGTTCGGCACGATTGGACCAGTCGCGACCGTCAATCCATTGATGATGACCAGGGATGCAGAACCTCGCCAGCGCGCGAGCAAGCCGCGAGGAAAGAAACATGAGACGAACAATGAACCCCAATGACGTGCCGGAAGACTTCCCGCGTGTCGCGATGCCGGCCGTGGTGACTGGCGTGCAGCCAAAGATCGCAGTTCGGGAGGTTGATGGGCGATACGTCGCCGGTCAGACAGAAGAAGAGCGGTACGAGCGTTGGGATGTTTGCGAGGATTTGGCGCGGCAGTTAGTGCGGGTGGCGCAGAAGGATGAGGACGAGCGTCCAGAGCAGTCGCGGGAGGAGACGCTCAAAAGAGTGCGGATCTCTGTGTCGCAGAAGGGCTGGTGTTCCGAGGATGAGCTGGATTGGCTCATTGGAAGATTGGCTGTGCTGCTGCAGGCTTGAGCGGGCGACCAGGGAGATGCTGCCGTGCCGCTTCAACTGACGGATGCAATCGACAAGCTGTACAAGCCGCCGAGGGACGGAACGAGGCAGGTCCTGGCGATGTCGCGGAGTGTCGCTGAGAAGTTGCCACGACTGGGGTCGCTGGCGGTTATCTCGGTAACCGCGCCCGGGAGGCCGTTGGCTAGTTTGGATGGATTCAGACAGGTTCTGCGGCTGAGTTTCGCGGACGTCGACTTCATGAACCCTGAGCTATCGGCGCGAGCAAGAGAGAAGCTGGTGGACGCTTTTCGGCCGGAGCATGTGGAGAGGATTCGGAAGTTCGTCGAGGCGCTACCCGGCGAAGTGGCGACCGTGGTGGTGCATTGCGAGGGAGGATACTCTCGGTCGTGTGCGATCGCGCTCGGGTTGCATCGGTTGTATGGCTGGGAGACAGATGCAGAGCTACTAGCCGAAGCTAACCCTACTGTCCTCTTCCTCTTGGCGCGGGCGGGACCTTAGCGAAAGCCAAGCAAGCCGCTACTTAAAGGAGAGCCGAGGAAAGCAAGCGCAACATCAGACGAAATGTCCTATATTTGGGACGGGGAGTCGGCAAGCAGACCTAAAAATTGGCCCAAGGCAACAAACAGGAGTTCGTGCTGATATGCCGGCGTCGCCAACCTCCCTTCGCAAAGGAAAAGGTTGGCTGAAGTATGCAAAGTCCTTATCCGACGCGGGTTACCGGGTAGGTCTAACGAACTTTGCATACTCTTGGAAACAACTTCACAGACTTTGTTTCCATCTCACACACAAAATCGACCCGAACTACTCCTCCATCACCGCAAATACTGGAACAGGTTCATTCCCTGGATCTGCATGAACGACTGCTGTGCACCTTGCAGTGCAGTCTGGCGCTGGTAGTACTCGGTAATGGCCGAGGCGTAGTCAAGGTCCTGCAGGCCTGACAGCGTCTGGGTGTTGGTCAGGTCGCGGTTCGCGCCGATGGTATCCAGCGAGTCGATTTCATCCATGCGCGAGCCTACCGACGAGCGGACGGTCAGCACGTTGTCCAGCGAGTTGCTGAACTGGCGGATGCCCGTGGCGATCACGTTCTTCAGGTTGGCCGAAACCGTGTCCTGCGAAACGCCGGTATTGATCGGTTGCTTCAGCGCGTCGATCACGCTCTTGAGGTTGGCGAACATGTCGGCGCCAGCCTGTTGTGCCGGATCGGCGGAGAACGAGTCGCCGTCGGCCGGCGTACCCTTGATCGAAAACGAGACTCCGCCGATGCTGATGGCAGCACCGTCGGTGTAGTTGACGGGCGCGCCAACGGCTGCGCCTCCGTTCGTCATGTCGGCCACCACGTACTGCTTGGCGCCGGTCGTGACATCGGTCTGGAACGTTACGCGCAGCGAATGGCCGTAGAGCGGGTCGGTCGGGTCGGTCACCGAAACCGTGCCGAAGGTACCCGTGCCCTGGTTGTTGCTGTTGCCCTTGACCACGTAGCCGGAATTGTTGGTCACGGTCTGGAAGACTTCGGCGCCGGTGTTGCCGGATTCCATCTGGCGTGCCACGTCGACCTGCAGCATCTGGTGGCCGGTGTCGCCCTGGTACACGGTGTTGCCAGCCGCGTCGGTCACGAACGGTGCCGAGCCGGTCTTCAGGCCTGCGAACAGGTAGTTGCCGTTGCCGTCGTCGGCGTTGGCGAGGCCCAGCAACTGATCGTACTGGCCTTGCAGCGCGGTGGCCAGCGATGCGCGGTCGTTGTCGCTCAGCGTGCCGTTACCGGCGTTCACCAGCAGCGTCTGAATGTTCTGCACGGTGGTGGTCACCGTCGACAGCGTGTTTTCGGTCAGGCCCAGCGATGCGGTAGCCTGCTTGCGCGATGCGGTGTACTGGCCGTTCACTGCGGTGGCCTGCGACACGCCCAGTGCGCGCGTGGCGGCCACGGGGTCGTCCGAAGGGGTCAGCACACGGCGGCCCGTGCCCAGTTGCTGCTGCACATGCAGCAGGCTGGACTGCTGGTTGTTCATCGAGGACAAGCCCTGGTGATACAGGGTGGAGGTTGCAACGCGCATGGCGTGATTCCTTCTTTTCCGGTGTTTCTGTCAGTTGACGGCTGGCTGGCGGCTTACTGCTTGCTTATCGGCGGCAATCAGCCAATGTTGATCAGCGTGTCGAAAATCGAACTGGCCGTCTGGATAACCTTGGCGTTGGCCTGGTACAGCTGCTGGAACTTGAGCAGGTTCACGGTTTCCTCGTCCATGTTCACGCCCGACACCGACTGCTGTGCCGTATAGATCTGGTTTGTGATGCTGTCCTGCGACGTCGACGCGATGTCGGTCGACTTCGCCTTGCTGCCCACGTCGTTGACCAGCTGCGCGTAGGCATCGTTGAAGCTCGACGTGCCGTTGATGGTCTTGGCGGTCTGCAGCTTGGCCAGCGCGAGCATGTTGCCGTTATCGGCAACCGAGCCCGAGTTATTGGACAGCGTGAACGTGTCGCCATTCTTCGGCGTGCCGCTGAAGCTGAACGTCATGCCATTGATCGTGTAGTCCACGCCGCTGGCCGTGGCGGTCGCCGTGGGCTGGGGTGCCAGCGCGGTGCCGGTGGCGTCGGAGAACACGTAGGTCGAGGTCGTGCTGTCGTACTTGGCCGTCAGGCTGCCGGTCAGCAGCGAGAAGCCCGCGGTCACACCGCTCAGCGACGCTTTGGCGGTACCGGTGTTCTGCGTGCTGGCGTCGACACGCGCCGGCGAAGCTGCCGCGATCTTGGCGGGGTCCGTGATCAGCGAGCCAAAGCCTGCCGCGGCGTTGCGCGTGGGCTGGATCTCGAACGATTCGTTCGCGTTCATCGCCACGTTGACATTGATCGAGAAGCCATCGGCCGACATCGACAACGGGTAGGTTGCCGTGGCGCCTGCCTGGGTAGCCACCACGGAGTTGTCGGACTTGCGCGTCAGCGTGTAGTTGGTACCGTCATACTTCAGCGAGTAGTCGCTGGTGGTCAGCGCGCTGGCGTTGGTGATGGCTGCCGTGGCGATGGCGCCCGACGTGTTCTTGGCGTTGGAGTAGACCGTCGGCGAACCGAGCGAGAACACATCGGTACCAATTGCGCCGTTCAGGTCGATGCCGAGCTTGTGCTGGTCGTTGAAGGTCTGGCCGATGGCCAGCGACAGGCGGCCAATCGCGTTCTGCGCGCCATCGAGCGTCTCACTGCGGAAGCGCATCAGGCCGCCGATCGAACCACCGGTCACAGCGCCTTCTTCCGATTCCACTACGTTGCCATTGGGCAGCGTGTAGGCAATCGTGGTACGGCTCGGGTCGGCCGACGACGGCACGGCCTTGATGTCGTAGGAATCGGAGCCCATCACCAGCGGCTGGCCGTTGCCGACGAACACGTTGTATGTACCGCCATCCTGCACCACCACCTTGGCGCCCACCAGTTCGGTCAGCTTGGACACGGCCTGGTCGCGCTGGTCGAGCAGGTCGTTGGGCGGCTGGCCGCCGGAGGCGGCGGTCATGCGCGTGATTTCCTGGTTCAGGTTGGCAATCTGCTTCGTGTAGTCGTTGACCTGTGTCACCGACGACGTCAGCTGCGTGTTGATGCCACTCTGCATCTGCTTGAAGTAGTCGCTCGACGACTTGATCTGTCCCGCCAGCGCCTGCGCGGCGGAGATCATGCCCTGGCGCGTGGCCGGGTCTGCAGGCGTGTCCGACACCGACTGCACGGCCGCGAAGAACTTCTGCATCAGCGGGGCCAGGCCGCCCTTCTGGTCGGCCAGCAGGTTGTCGATCTGCGAAATCTGGTCAGAGTATGTCGACAGGTCGGAACTGGCCGACGTAGCACCGCGCAGTTGTCCGGTCAGGAAGCTGTCGTACACGCGCTGCACGCTCACCGTGTTGGAACCCTGGCCATAGAAGCCCGAGCTCGTATTCAGGCCGCCGGCCGATGCGATGATCGTGTTCTGGCGCGAGTAACCTGCGGTGGCCGCGTTGCTGAAGTTATGGCCGACCGTGGTAAGCCCGTTCTGCGCAACGTTAAGGCCCGAAAGACCGATATTAAACAGAGACATGTTTGCCTGACTCCGGATCGAATGGCTAGCCTGCGGCACACAGCCGACGGCAATGGATGTGTTGGATAACGGCGCAAACGTGGCGCGACTTTAGCGCCGCAAGCATCTCGAATGGCACATGGTTGTGAGTGATCGCTCTCTCGGAAATCCTTTGCAGAACGGCCAATAGCGCGGCCGCAGAACGGTCGCGCTACCACGGTTTCCAGTTGTCTTGCTCCCCTCCCCCGCGTGGCGGGAGAGGGGCGTTTCAAACCCCATCCACGCTCAGGTGGATACTTTCTTCATGATGCGGACCAGCTTCTCGCCGTAAGCCGGGTCGGTGGCATAGCCCGCGCGCTGCAGGCCATGCGCGGCGTCGTCGGCATTCGATGCCGCCACCACGCCCGCGTAACGCGGGTTGTTGGTCAGCAGTCGCGCGTAGTCGTTACAGGCTTCGTCATACGAACCATAGGCGCGGAATTTCGCACGCACCTTCTGCGGCTGGCCGTCCACGTATTCGGTGGTGACGAT
>NZ_DBHKYV010000016.1:104642-145232 GCF_057315035.1 Cupriavidus sp.
TGGTCGGGCCCTTCCAGTTGGCGCCGGCCTTGATGCCGAACACGTTGAAGGTGGTCGATCCATCCGGATTGCGAATCTCGCGGCGACCCCAGCCCGATTCCAGCGCGGCCTGGCCCACAATCAGCTTGGCCGGCACGCCCGAGGCGCGCGATGCAGCCATGGCCGGTTCGGCCATCCGATTGACGAAGCTGCTGATGTGTTCCGGCGAATCATCCGGCAGTTGGCCCAGCTGCGCCTGGCCGTTGCCCTGCCCGTCAGCCTGGTTCTGGTACTGGCGCAGGCCGGCCGTGGGGTTCCACGCGGCGCCCGGCAACGTGGTGCCGACCGGAGGCGGACCATCGGCGTCGGTGGCACCACGACCGTCGAGCAGGTGGGCCATCTGCGCATCGCGCACGCTGGCGCCGGTCACGCCACCGGCGGTGGCCATGCCCTGCGGCAGCTCGGTACCCGTGGCGCGTGCCAGCTGGCGAATCATTACATCAGCCAGGCCAATGCCGCGCGACGACAGTTGCTGCGACAGCTGTTGGTCCATCATCGACATGTACAGCTTGGTCTGCTCGTTGTCGAACATGCCGTCGGATGGCGTGGCATCGCGCATGCTCTTGAGCACCATCTGTGTGAACACCGCCTCGAACTGCTTGGCGGCGGCCTGCAGCGTGCCGGTGTTGTTGCCGGCGCGCGACTGGTTCTTTAGCGATTCGAATCCCTGCGTATCAAGGGCGAAGCGCTGCGAGATATCGGCCTGTCCGCTCAGCGTGTTGCCCGCCGCCATCAGATGATCTCCAGTTCGGCGCGCAGTGCACCCGCGGCACGCATCGCTTCGAGAATGGTCTGCAGGTCGGCCGGGGTCGCGCCCAGCGCGTTCAGGCCCTTGACCACCGCCGCCAGCGATGCGCCCGCCTTGACGATCTGCAGCGAACCGCCATCGCGCTTGAGGTCGATCTGCGACACCGGTGCCACCACCGTCTGGCCCTGACTGAACGGTGCCGGCTGGCTGATCACCGGCTGTGTATTGATGACCACCGACAGGTTTCCGTGGGCAATTGCGCAATCCTCCACCGTCACGGCCTGGTTCATCACGATCGAACCGGTACGGGCATTGAGAATGACCTTGGCCGCGGCCTTGGCGCGCGTGACGTCGATATTCTCGATACGGGCCATGAAGCCCACGCGCGCCGACGGCGACTGGGGCGTACGGACCTGCACCACGCGGCCGTCCATTGCGGCCGCCGTGCCGGCACCCAGGTTACGGTTGATGGCCTCGACCACGCGCTCGGCAGTGCCGAAATCGGTGTCCTTGAGTTCCAGGTTCATATAGCCGCCTTCGGGCTGGAAGGAGGCCACAGCGCGCTCGACGATGGCGCCATTGGCAATGCGCCCTACCGCCAGCTGGTTGATCTGGACCTTGCTGCCGTTGGCCGACGCACCCGCGCCGCCTACCAGCATATTGCCCTGCGCGATGGCGTAGACCTGGCCATCGGCACCCTTGAGCGGCGTCATCAGCAACGTGCCGCCGCGCAGGCTCTTGGCGTTACCCATCGACGACACCACCACGTCCATCTGGCTGCCCGGCTGTGCGTAGGCAGGCAGCGTGGCAGTCACCATCACCGCGGCCACGTTCTTGAGCTGCATGTTCTTGCCGGCCGGCAGCGTGATGCCAAGCTGCGACAGCATGTTGCTCAAGCTCTGCGTGGTGAACGGCGTCTGCATCGTCTGGTCGCCGGTGTTGTCCAGCCCCACGACGAGGCCGTAGCCGACCAGCGGGTTGTCGCGCACGCCCTGGAACGTAGCCAGGTTCTTCAGGCGTTCCGCATGCGCGGTACCCGTGCCCAGCACCAGGATGAGTGCGAGTAGCAGCAAGGACACGGCGCCGGCAAAAGAGACCGCGCGACCGGAGCGGGAACCAGGGCCGAACGGGGTGCCAAAGAACGAGCCTGGCTTATGGGAAGGCATCGGAGGCAGAAACATGGCGGAATCAGTACGGTAGGACATTGAGGAAGAAGCGCTGCAGCCAGCCCATGTTCTGCGCCTCGTCGATATACCCCTTCGCGGTGTACTCGATGCGCGCGTCCGCCACCTGGGTGGACGGCACTGCGTTGTCGCCGGTGATCGTGCGCGGATTGACCACGCCCGAGAAGCGAATGAATTCCGCGCCCTGGTTGATGGCCATCTGTTTTTCGCCAGATACCACCAGGTTGCCGTTGGGCAGCACTTCCAGCACCGTGACGGTGATGGTGCCGTTGAAGGTGTTCGCGGCCGTGGCACCACCGCCTGCCTTCAGCGAATTCGCACCACTGACGTCGGCGTTCTGGCTGGTACCGAACAGCCCGCTCAATGCACGTGGCACGGCATTGAATGCGAGGTTGGTGGTGCCGGTGCGGTTGGCGTTGGTTGCCGAATTCTTGCTGGCGTTGACGTTTTCACTGATCACGATGGTCAGGATGTCGCCAACGTTACGCGGCCGCCGATCCTCGAACAGCGGATTTCCCGCGTACGAGGATGCATAGATAGAGCCGGTAGCAGGGCCCGCCGCACGCGGCTCTGCGCGCGCGGTGGTAGGCATCTGCACCAGCGGCTCCCTCGGCATCATCGCGCAGCCGCCGCTTGCCAGCGCGGCCAGGCCGACGATGACATTGAGGACGATTGCACCGATGCGATACTGCGTGGCGGCCATGGTCATTCCCGTCATTAACCCATCTGCGTCAGGCGTTGCAGCATCTGGTCAGACGTCTGCACCGCCTTGCTGTTGATCTCGTAAGCGCGCTGGGTCTGGATCATGCTGACCAGTTCTTCCACCACGTTCACGTTCGACGCTTCGACGTAGTTGTTCTGCAGCGTACCGGCACCGTTCAGGCCCGGCACCGAGGTGTTCGGTGCGCCCGACGCGTCGGTCTGCACATACAGGTTCTCGCCCAGGCTTTCCAGGCCGGCCGGGTTCGGGAACGTGGCAAGCTGGATCTGGCCAACCGTCGCGGCGTTGGTCGAGCCCGGCTGCATCACGGTCACGGTACCGTCGCGTGCGATGTTCACCGACGTGTAGTTGGCCGGCAGCGTAATGGCCGGATTGATCACGAAACCGCTGGACGTTACCAGCTGGCCATTCGGATCGACCTGGAACGAACCGTCACGCGTGTACGACGTGGTGCCGTCCGGCATCGTGACCTGGAAGAAGCCCTGGCCAATGATGGCCACGTCCTTGGCATTGCCCGTTTGCTGCGGGTTGCCTTGCGTATGGATACGCTCCGTGGCCACGGGACGCACGCCGGTACCGAGCTGCATGCCGGAAGGCAGCACGGTCTGGTCCGACGACAGTGCGCCGGGCTGGCGGATCGTTTGATACATCAGTTCCTCGAACACCGCGCGGCTGCGCTTGAAGCCCGTGGTAGACACGTTGGCCAGGTTGTTCGAGATCACGTCCATCTGCGTCTGCTGCGCATCGAGGCCGGTCTTGGCAATCCAGAGAGAGCGGATCATGGGTTGTCCTAGTTCGCTAGTGTTGTCGTGCGTGCGATCGCTGGCGCGCGCGTCATCAGTTGTTCGAGAGCAGCGAGTTGGCCCGCTGGTCGTTGGTATCGGCGCCCGAGATCATCTTCATCTGCATCTCGAAGCGGCGCGCATTGGCAATCATGTCCACCATGGCCTCGACCGGGTTGACATTGCTGCCTTCGAGCGCGCCGGACACCACACGCACGTTGGGGTCCTGCTGAAGCGCATCCACGCCGGGACGCAGGCGGAAGTAGCCGTCGTCACCGCGCGCGAGCCCTTCGGGCGGCGGCGTGACCACGCGCAGCTTGCCTACCTGCGCCAGGCCGTTGGCGGCCTCGCCCGGGCCGCGCACCACCACGCTGCCATCGGTACCGATCGACACCGTCGAGCCCGGCGGCACGGCGATCGGACCGCCATCACCCATCACCGGGCGCCCCGCCGAGGTCTGCAACTGTCCGTCGGCCGATACCTGCAGCGAACCCGCGCGGGTGTAGGCCTCGGAACCGTCAGGCATCTGCACCGCCAGCCAGCCGTTGCCCTGCAGGGCAACGTCGAGATCGCGGCCCGTATAAGTCAGCGGGCCGGCCTTCATGTCGGCACCCGGCGTGGACGCCAGCGTGAAGGCGCGCGTCTGCGTTTCCTGGCCCTGCACCGGTACGGCGCGGTACAGGTTCACCTGCGCCTTGAAGGCTGGCGTGGAGGCGTTGGCCAGGTTGTTCGATACCGCGGCCTGCTGGTCGAGTATCTGCTTGGCGCCCGACAGGGCGGTGTAGATCATGCGGTCCATGGCGTATGCGTCAGCTCAGGGCCATCGATCAGATGTTCACCAGGGTCTGCAGGACGGTGTCCTGCGCCTTGATGGTCTGGGCGTTGGCCTGATAGTTGCGCTGTGCCACGATCAGGTTCACCAGCTGGCCGGACAGGTCCACGTTCGACTCTTCCACCGCGTTCGACTTCAGCGTGCCCATCGAACCGCCAGCCGTGCCGAGCAGTTCCTGGCCCGAGGCGCCGGTGGCCGACCACACGTTGTCGCCTTCCGGCTTCAGTCCTTCAACGTTGCCGAACGATGCCATGGCGATCTGGCCCAGCGACAGCGTCTGTTCGTTCGAGTACGAGCCCAGGATGGTGCCGTCTTCCTGCACCGAGAAGCCCAGCAGCGCACCCGAGGCAAAGCCGTTCTGCACGATGCTCTTCGGGTCGTTGTCGGAACCGAACTGCGTGGTGCCGGTCAGGTTGACCGCGGCAGTCATCGCGGCGGCGCCATTGGCGGCCGGCAGCGTGACGGTCGGAGCGGCGGGCGTGGTGCCGACCATCGTGCCGTTCGCATCGAACGAGATGGTGGTCGTGCTGAGGACATTGCCGGCCGAATCCGTCAGGTTCATGGTCCAGTCATTGCCGCCCGATGCGTTGAGCGGGGCCGGCGCAACGGGCGGGCCCGCCACGACCGACTTGCCGAAGTACGCGGTCAGCTGCTGCTTGTTGCCCAGCGAGTCGTACACGGTCATGGCCGTGCTGTAGCTGAACATCGACGAATCGGGCACGACCGGCGGCACTGCGGCCGGATTGCTGGCAAACACATTGGTCGGCACCGTGCTGCGCGAATCGAGCTGGAACTGCGCCGCGATGTTGGTCGTTGCCTTCGGCGGCATCTGCGCGTTGCTGATCGTGATCGGCTGCGGCGCCACGCCGCCGGCCTTCGAACCTGCCGGGTAACCGGTCACCTGCAGGCCCGTGGCGTTGACCAGGCGGCCATCGTCCAGGCGCTGCAGCTGGCCGTTACGCGAATAGAACACCGAACCATCGGTATTGGTCAGGCGGAAGAAGCCATTGCCGTTGCTGATGGCCACGTCCAGGTTGCGGCCCGATGTCGAGATATTGCCGTTGGTGAACGATTGCACCACGGCGTTCACGCGCGTACCGAGGCCGATCTTCGAGCCTGCGTACACATCGGCGAACTGTGCCGTCGATTGCTTGAAACCAACCGTGTTGGCGTTGGCAATGTTGTTACCGATCACGTCCAGGTTGGACGCCGCGGCATTCAGGCCGCTTACCCCTTGACCAAAACCCATGATTTTCCCCTAATAAGGCTGTCGTTCGTGAATTGCCCGCGCGTACGCCGGACCGGGTGATTCGTAATTTTCTAAAGGCGTTGAATCCGCTACCGTCGTTGGTGCCGATGCTCAGGAGATACGGCGCACGTCGTCGACGTTGGCGGTCTTGCCGTCGCCCAGGTCCACCAGCACGCCGGTGCTGTCGCCGCTGATGGCCTGCACCTTGCCGTAGATCAGCGCGACCGGGGTTACGTCCTTGCCGTTGGCCGTGGCGGCAACCTTGAAGCTGTAGTCGCCGTCGGCCACTGCGTTGCCCTGGTCGTTCTTGCCGTCCCAGGCGATGTCATGCACGCCGGCGGTCTGGCCCTTCATGTCGATGTTGCGCACCACGTTGCCGTTCTTGTCCAGCACCTGCACCGTCACGCTGTCTGCCGTCGACGGCACGTCCACGCCAATCTTGCCGGCCACACCGTCGGCCACGCTTACGGCCGAGCCGGGCACCATCACGGTCTTGCCGATCAGGCTTGCCGAATCCATTGCGCGGCTGGCGGCGGTCTGCGTCAGCAACTGCGTCATGGTCTGGTTCATGGTCTGCAGGCCGCTCACGGTGCTGATCTGCGCGAGTTGCGAGGTCAGCTGCGCGTTGTCCATCGGGTTGAGCGGATCCTGGTTGTTCATCTGCGTGACCAGCATCGTCAGGAAGTTGCTCTGCAGGTCAGACGCGCTGGCGCTGCCGCTTTGCAGGGCCTGGTTCACGGCCGAGGTGGAGGTGGTGCTGCCTACTGTGGAAGTTGCCATGGTGTATTCCGGCTAGTCGGAAATCAGGGATTCGAAAGGGTTGCGCGTTACTGACCAATGGTCAGCGTCTTCAGCATCATGTTCTTGGCGGTGTTGAGCACCTCCACGTTGGCCTGGTAGGAACGCGACGCCGAGATCATGTTGACCATCTCTTCCACCGGGTTCACATTGGGCATCGTCACGTAGCCATTGGCATCGGCCAGCGGATGCGACGGGTTGTGGATCATGCGTGCGGGCGCGGTGTCTTCCATCACGCCCGCCACCTGCACACCGCCTACATCGCTCTGGCCCGGCGTCGGCGCCATCTCGAAGATCACCTGCTTGGCACGATACGGCTGGCCGTTCGGCGCCACCGCGCTGTCGGCGTTGGCCAGGTTCGACGCGGTCACGTTCATGCGCTGCGACTGCGCGGCCATGGCCGAGCCCGCTACGTCAAAGATGTTCATGGAACCCATGGTCTACTCCATCAGTTCTGGATATCAGTTCTGGATCGCAGACAGCATCGTCTTGATCTTGGAACTCATCACGGTCAGACCGGCTTCGTAGTGCACCGTGTTGTCGGCAAACGCCACGCGCTCGGTGTCCATTTCCACGGTGTTGCCGTCGACGCTCGATTGCAGCGGAATGCGGTACTCAAGGTCGCGCTCGCTGTTGCTGATGGCCGGCGCCTGGGCAGCCAGGTGGCGGGTCGACGTGGTGGACAGCGACACGCCGTCGCGCTGCTGGTTGCCACGCTCCACCGACTGGGCCAGCGTGCTGGCAAAGTCGAAGTCGCGCGCCTTGTAGCCGGGCGTGTCCGCGTGGGCGATGTTCGAGGCAATCACCGATTGCCGCTGGGTCCGCAGGCTCAGCGCTTCCTGCTGGAAGCGGAACGCCGCATCGAGTCTGTCCATGATGTCTGCCTTTCCTGCAATGGCTTCATTTCGGGGAGAGAACTGCCGTAGACCTGGGTATACGCCCCGGTCGGGCTTCTTCAGGGTTGCCATCTTAGGGGCCGCCTTGTCACGCCAATCGCACGAATAAAGACGAGAAACCCGCGCATTTCCGGCTCGGTCTCTCGCGCGAGGCTGCCTACAATGGCTCCCACTGACTGCCTGCGTGGCTTTGCACGGCCGGCTCCAAAGGCGCGCCACACAAGGCCCTGCAGTCAGTGCGGGGATGGTCGCGTCACGGTTGGCCAGACCTCGCCACAAGCGTTTACGAATGTTCAACTGTTGTGCGACGGCATCGTCCGCGGGTTAACACCTTCGTACCGAACCTGCGTTCACTGCCGTCTCATCCTTGCTGGGATGACCCTATGACTCTCTATCGCCAGGCCGCCGCATGGATGGTGCTGGCCGGCATTGCGCTGGCATCGCCCGCAATGGCCGCGCCCGCCCAGGTCACGCCGGTGGCAGCCCCCGGCGCCGCGCACGCGCAGGCGGCCCCGAATCCGTTTAGCGATGACCCCGCACGCGTGGCCGTCGAGCAATTCCTGTTGCGCCAGTCGAACGGACTGCCGGGCAAGGTCAGCGTGCAAGTAGGACCGCCTTCGGGCGGCCGCGCACCTGACTGCGTGAATCCCGAACCGTTCCTGCCCGCGGGTGCCGCGCCTTACGGACGCGTCAACGTAGGCGTGCGCTGTGGTGGCGACCGGCCATGGACCCGCTACATGCAGGCGCGTGTCTCCGTACTGACCGACTACTACGTGGCCGCCCGCGCCATGGGTCCAGGCGAGACCATTACCGTCGCCGATCTGGAATTGCGTCAGGGCGACCTGGGCGCCCTGCCACGCGCCGTGGTGACCGACCCGTCGCAAGTTGAAGGGTCGGTGGCCGCTAACCGTATCGCGGCCGGCTCGCCAATGCGCACCGACCTGATCCGCAAACCGATTGCCGTGAAGTCAGGCCAGACCGTCAACGTGACCGTGGAAGGTGAAGCGTTCCAGTTGAGCAGCGAAGGCAAGGTGCTGACCGACGCCGCCACCGGCAATCCCGTGCAGGTACGTCTGCGCAACGGCCAGGTGGTGAGCGGACTGGTGCGCAACGGCGATACCGTAGTGCTGCAGTAACAGGCACCATGCATCCTGTGCATCACTTTTGGTTTCGATTTCTTTGTTGTGGTTAAGTCTTTGCAGTCTTTGCAGTCTTTTGCGTTATCGGGAAGTTAGTCGTCACACGGGCTGGGACCCTCGAAACAGCAGGAAAAAGCAGTCGTAACAACCGGCGCAGGCAGACCGTGCGAAAATGCGGCCAGCCCGCTCCGGGATTGGCCAGACAGCGCAGGAAATCATCTAAAGTTCCTGCCGGTCGGGCCGATAACCCAGAGGAACCCAGCAAGGATTTCACCGTGAAGATCAACAACTCCACTCCGTCCCGGCCCGCCGACACTACGGCTACCGAAGGCAACGCCCGTCCGGCGACCAACGGTGCCACGTCGACGGACCCCTCCGCCCTGACCGGCGTGCGCGTCAGCCCAATGGCCGCACAGGTTCGCGAGATTGGTGCGCGCCTGCTGCAGGACAGTGACAGCGACATCGATGCCGCCAAGGTGGAAGAGGTTCGTCAGGCAATTGCGGAAGGCCGGATCAAGATCGATCCCAGCAAGATCGCCGATGGCCTGCTCGCGTCATTGCATGAGCTGAGCCAGGGCGGCAGCCAATCCTGAACCTGACATGAGCCAAGCAGCCCTGATCCAGTCCCTTTCGCATGAAGCCAGCGCCATTGCGGCATTTGGCCGAACCCTTGCAGATGAGCGCGAAGCCATCAAGCGACAGGACTTTCAGGCGTTGAGCGAATTGCTCAACATGAAGATGGAACTGGCCCAGGCGCTGAAAATTGCCACGGCCGCACGCGAGGCGCAGATGATTGCGCTTGGCCTGCGTATCGGCGCGGGCGGCCTGCTGGTTGGCCGCCAGGTGGATCACGAGGTAGCCGAGGCGTGGCGCAAGGTGGTGTTCTTTGCGCACAAGGCCAAGGACTCCAACGAGATGAATGGCGCCATCGTCAATGCCCATCTGGAGTTCACGCAGGAAGCCATCCAGGTACTGCGACAGGGCGGCATGGCTCCCAACGAAATGTATGGCCGCAACGGCAAGTCGCACTCGAATGCCGCGGGCGTGAGCCTGGCCGCGGGCTGAGACAGCCCGTTTTCTGCAAGCGCGCGTCAGAGCCTGCCTACGTCAGGCTCGGCAATCGTCCGATTCCGCGCGACGGACTTCCTCCCTACATTGACAGTGAGCCACGCGCTGCAACTGCAGCGCTGTGACGTCCGGTAAGCAAAAACATCGTCCGGAGGAACTGCCATGTCATTTGCGCTATACGTTATTGGTCTTCTGCTGCTGGTAGGCGGCATCGCCTGGGGTCTTTCCACCGCAGGGCTTGCCCCGGTGTATATCGGCATTGCCTGCGTGATCGTGCTCGGCATCGGCATCATGTCGGCGGTATCGCGCACGCGCACCAAAGATCCATCCTGATCCCGCGGCGCCTCACGGCACCAAGCCGCCGTGGATAGCCCACAACTGCGCCCGGAACTGCCGCCCGGGCCCTCCCGCTTGCCTGACCTTCCGAATGTAAACATTGCGGAACTTGGGTCTCGCTCTATACACTCGAAGCGTTCTGATCTCCGGACGGTGATCACCGCGATGTTCGAGGCACTGCGAAAAACAACCAGCGCGCTGTTCGACCCCGACCGACGGTTCCGGCAGGCCCGCATTTTCCACGCCACGCGCGTGGCGCTGGCCTTGCTGGTTTCGATCGCGCTCACGACAGGCATCAATATTCCGCACGGTGAATGGGCCACCATCACCGTGCTGGTGGTGATCGGCGGTCTGCAGCACCACGGCAATATCCGCCGGCGTGCCGCCGAGCGCGGCGTGGGCACGCTGATCGGCGCCCTGATCGGCCTGTTCCTGATCATCCAGGAGAACTACTTCGGCATCCCGATGCTGACGTTCGGGCTGATGGCGGTTATCTGTGGATTCTGTGCCTATCATGCGGTCGGCAAGGGCGGCTACGTTGCGCTGCTGGCCGGGATTACGGTCGTCATTACTGCCGGGCACGGCAATCAGGATGTCTACGATGCCTTGTGGCGCACGGTCGACGTATTGATCGGCACGGTCATCGCCCTGGTGTTCTCGTTCGCGCTACCCGCCTATGCCTCGTACTCCTGGCGCTTCAAGCTCGCGGGCCTGTTGCGCGCCTGCGCGGCCGTGCATGCCAAGATCGAACGTGGCCAGCGCGACGAAAAAGAACGGCAGCAGGACATGATGAAGCTGTCGGCGTCGCTGGTACAACTGCGCAGCCTCATTCCGTCCGTGGCCAAGGAAACCAATGTATCCGCGGCAGATCTGGAAGAAGTCCAGCACAGCGCGCGCGTCTGCATCAGCGCGCTTGAGATGCTGGCTGCGATCGACCCCGATGCGGCGGACACCAGTGTCGACGAGCGCAATATCCGCGACCTGCTATTGGAAATGGCCAGCGCGCTGGAAGCCGGCGATGAAGCGATGGTGCACCAGAACGCGTCGCTGCCGGCGCCGCATCCCGACGACCCATCGATCGGCCATAGCTCCCATGCATTCCTGACCCTGCAACTCTCGGCGGAACTGGGCCACCTGCGCGATCACCTGTCGCAGATGGCCGCAAAAACGCGCTTTCCGTACGGCGTTCGCTAAGCCGACTTGCTTGTCTGACGGGGCTTGCGTGTCAGACAAACCCCGCTTGCGAGATGCCGGGCGCTGGTCCACATTGAACCCAGCACCTTCCACTCCGCCACCATGCAGCTGCTCGATGCCCGCATCCGCCTGGTGCTCCGGCACCCCCGGCGATTCCTGCTCAATGCGCTGACTCACTTCCGTGCCAACCAGGGCCTGCTGCTGGCCGGCGCCGTGGCGTACTACGCGCTGCTGTCGATCGTGCCTCTACTGATCCTGCTACTGATCGGCCTGTCGCACGTCATCGAGCCTGACCGTCTGCTGGCCACACTGGCGCGCTACCTGGAATGGCTGCTGCCGGGACAATCGCGCGCGCTGGTGGCGGAACTGTCGAGATTCATGACCAACCGTGGCGTGATCGGCTGGGTGCTGGCCATCACCATGATCTTCTTCAGTTCACTGGCCTTTACGGTGCTGGAAAACGCGATGTCGGTGATCTTCATTCATCGGGTAGCCATCCGGCGGCGCCATTTCCTGGTCTCCGCGATCCTGCCGTATTGCTACATCCTCGTGCTGGCCGTGGGCCTGCTGATCGTGACCGTGGTTGCAGGCGGCCTGCAAACCATCGGCGAGAGGCATCTGGAACTGCTTGGCCACGATTGGTCGCTCGACCGCCTGTCGGGCGGCCTGCTCTACCTGCTGGGGTTTCTTGGCGAAGTGCTGTTGCTGACGTCGATCTACCTGGTCATGCCGGTCGGGCGCCTGTCGGTGCGCCATGCACTGGTTGGCGCACTGTTTGCCGCGGTGCTCTGGGAGATCTCACGCCATGTGCTGGTCTGGTACTTTTCAACGCTGTCGCAGGTCGGTCGGGTGTATGGGTCGTTGACGACGGCCATCGTGGTGCTGCTTAGCCTGGAGATCGCTGCAACCCTGCTTCTGTTTGGCGCCCAGATCATTGCAGACTTCGAGCGCGGCGAGGATCCTGGCCGCGCCACGGCGGATGCCGGGGCCTTTCATACCTGAGCGAACCCTAACAAGTATCCCTTGAATCACAAAAGTCTGACCATACCCGACTAGCGAGGTCGGACTCTTCTATAAGATATAAGAATCTTCAGATTCACGCACTTGAGATTCTGGCGTAAATCAATGATTTTGAATGCAATTGTCGCCATGAAGACGGGTAGATGATCAACTCGGCCGTGAATGCCTCTGCATACAGCACACAAATTTCACATGAAGGATTACACCCCCGCCATGCAAAATCAGGCAAAATTCGAGTCTTGCCTCGAACCGCGACCCGGGCGGGGCATTATCCAAACCCGAATTTGATGCGAGATAAGCGATGAGCAACCAGCAGCCCACCATCATCTACACCCTAACCGACGAAGCTCCGCTGCTGGCCACCAGTGCCTTCCTGCCAATCATCCGCACGTTCACCGCGCCCGCCGGCGTGAACGTGGTGACCAGCGACATCTCCGTGGCTGGCCGTATCCTGGGCGAATTCCCCGAATTCCTGACTGAAGAACAGCGCGTGCCGGACAACCTGGCCGAGCTGGGCAAACTCACGCAAAACGCCGACACCAACATCATCAAGCTGCCGAACATCAGCGCATCGGTGTTCCAGTTGGTCAGCGCCATCAAGGAACTGCAATCGAAGGGCTACCGGATCCCCGACTTCCCCGAAGATCCGAAGACCGACGAAGAGAAGGCCATCCAGAAGCGCTACTCGAAGTGCCTGGGCAGCGCCGTGAACCCGGTCCTGCGTGAAGGCAATTCGGACCGCCGTGCTCCGGCCGCGGTCAAGAACTATGCGCGCAAGCACCCGCACAGCATGGGCGACTGGAGCATGGCTTCGCGCACGCACGTTGCCCACATGAAGCACGGCGACTTCTACCATGGCGAGAAGTCGATCACGCTGCAAGGCGCGCGTGAAGTCCGCATGGAACTGCTCACCAAGAGCGGCAAGACCATCGTGCTGAAGCCGAAGGTCGCACTGCAGGACGGCGAGATCATCGACAGCATGTTCATGAGCAAGAAGGCCCTGCTGGCCTTCTACGAAGAACAGATGGAAGACGCGCGCAAGACCGGCGTCATGCTGAGCCTGCACGTCAAGGCAACCATGATGAAGGTGTCGCACCCGATCGTGTTCGGCCACGCCGTCAAGGTCTTCTACAAGGACGCCTTCGCCAAGCACGCGAAGCTGTTCGACGAACTGGGCGTGAACGTCAACAACGGCCTGGTCGACCTGTACACCAAGATCGAGTCGCTGCCGGAGTCGAAGCGCGAGGAAGTCATCCGCGACATGCACGCCTGCCACGAGCATCGCCCGGAACTGGCGATGGTGGATTCGGCCAAGGGCATCTCGAACCTGCACGCGCCGAACGATGTGATCGTCGACGCATCGATGCCGGCCATGATCCGTATCGGCGGCAAGATGTGGGGTGCCGACGGCCGCACCAAGGACACCAAGTGCCTGATCCCCGAGTCGACCTTTGCTCGCATCTATCAGGAAATCATCAACTTCTGCAAGACCAACGGCGCCTTTGATCCGGTGACGATGGGCACGGTGCCGAACGTCGGCCTGATGGCGCAGAAGGCTGAAGAGTACGGTTCGCACGACAAGACTTTCGAGATCTCGGAAGACGGCGAAGCCCGCATCGTCGACAACGCCACCGGCGAAGTGCTGGCCGCGCTGACGCAGCAGGTCGAGCAGGGCGACATCTGGCGCATGTGCCAAGTCAAGGACGCACCGATCCGTGACTGGGTGAAGCTGGCTGTCACGCGCGCGCGCAACTCGGGCATGCCGGCCGTGTTCTGGCTGGACCCGTACCGTCCGCACGAAGCCGAGCTGATCAAGAAGGTGGAAACCTACCTGAAGGACTACGACACCAAGGGCCTCGAGCTCCAGATCATGTCGCAGGTCCGCGCCATGCGCTTCACGCTGGAACGCGTGATCCGCGGCCTGGACACCATCTCGGTAACCGGCAACATCCTGCGCGACTACCTGACCGACCTGTTCCCGATCATGGAACTGGGCACCAGCGCCAAGATGCTGTCGATCGTTCCGCTGATGGCTGGTGGCGGCATGTACGAAACCGGCGCGGGCGGTTCGGCACCGAAGCACGTGCAGCAACTGGTGGAAGAAAACCACCTGCGCTGGGACTCGCTCGGTGAATTCCTGGCGCTGGCCGTGTCGCTGGAAGAGCTCGGCATCAAGTCGGGCAACGCCCGCGCCAAGGTGCTGGCCACGACGCTGGACGCCGCGACCGGCAAGCTGCTGGACAACGCCAAGAGCCCGTCGCCGAAGACCGGCCAGCTCGACAACCGTGGTAGCCAGTTCTACCTGGCCATGTACTGGGCCCAGGAACTGGCCGCGCAAACCGGCGACGCCGAACTGGCCAAGACCTTCGCACCGCTGGCCAAGACGCTGACGGAAAACGAGAAGACCATCATCGGCGAACTGTCGGACGTGCAAGGCAAGCCGGTGGAAATCGGCGGCTACTACCAACCGGACGCCGCCAAGCTGGAAGCCGTGATGCGTCCGAGCAAGACGCTGAACGCCGCGCTGGATTCGGTGAAGGCCTAAGCGTTCGCCGTCGGAATATTGCAGGCCGCTTCATCGGTTTGCAGTGTCCGACGACAGCGCGCAAAAACGCCCCGGGGCAGTGATGCCACGGGGCGTTTTTTTTACGTCTTGCGATATTGCCGGCTCAACCCTTCCGGCACGTACCCTGCACCACGAATGTCCAGGGCACCGGGTCCGAAGCCGTGCTTTTGATTTCGGCGTAGTAGGCCATGGTGTTGGCATTCACGGGCAGGAACACCTGCGTGCGCGTATCGGTCGAAGGGGCCGGCAGGTTCCAGATCGCGGTCATCGTACCGGGTACCACGCTGGCCATGCTGTAGCCGATACCCAGCAGGTTGTTGGACAAGTTGGGCAGGAGCAGTGTGCTGGTGCCACGCTTTGCGCTTGTGACCACACCGTTGGTGTCGATGGTGAGCGTTTCAGTCACGATCGATCCATCTAGTGCCGCCCGGATGCCCAAGCCGGTGACTGCCGCATAGGCGGCGCCTGGCTCGGAGCATGTCCAGCTGCCTGCGAACTGGCCGACCGCGAGCGACTGACCGGGACGGAACACGCCGGTGCCGGTCATGGGGTTGCCTTGCGCATCGGCCATGTTGTGGTCCAGATATAGCGTCGGCACGCCATTGTCGAGCAACGGGAACACCCGGCCCCACACCTTGCCACCAAGCGTAAGCTGGTAGGCGCCCGGGTAGCGCGTCTGGTCAGCCAGCGAGAGCGTCCCTAGCAGCGCCGGAAAAGCACTGCAAGTGTCACTGTAGGTCTCGGTCTGGCACATGCGCACAGTGCCGTCGGCATTGACACGCATCTGTCCACCCATGGCGGCTTGCGTTTGCAAGTTGCCCGAGCTTGCGTAGTACGTCGACTGCGTGCGCAGGAATGTATAGGTACCCGCCAAAGTGGCAGCCGATACCGCCGTCGACACGCTGCTCGCGGTGACATGCCCCGACAGCTTGCCGCCGCCAAGCTGCTTCGGCAACCCGCCGATTTCGCCAGTCAGCGTGGTACCGGACACCGTAAATGTCACCGTGATGGTGCCCAGCACGGCGGAGACAAAGGCCGGTGGTGGATCGGCACTGTCCACTACGAGGTTGCTGACCGAATAGACGCCAGCGTTGAGCGCGTAGTCGCCAATCAGCGTGCCGCTCAGGCCAAACGCCGAGTCCGCAAAGCGGATCTTGAGCTTGCCGGCGACCGGTGCGTCCAGCGTAATGGCGATCGTGTCGCCAAAGCTGACAACCCCCATGTAGGTCACCGCAGCCGGCATGACTGGCGTCACCGCCCCTCCAGTCCCACCATTTCCACCATTGCCACTTCCCCCGGCGCTTCCACTACCGCCACTTCCACTACCGGCACTGGCGGTGCCGCTGCCCCCATCGCCACCGCCGCACGCGGCCAACGCCACGCCGATCGCCAGTGCCCCCAGTACCCACCTTGCCTGCCGTACCAATGCCGTTTTCATCCCTGACCCCTTCCCCGTTGTTGTTGGTCTGTAGTGCGTCTGTTGTTTTGATGCATGCACGCGCTGTATTGCGGTGACGCATACGACCCGCACGTGCAACAATTCGGGCGGATCGTAGCCCGATCCCTGCGGTCTGTATGTCCCCCAAACACGTGACATGCAGCCGCTCCCCCACTTTGGTGGGAACCCGCGGTTGCACGGGCCGCTGCCAACATCGTGCGCAGATTCCACGCCTTGCAGCCCAAAGCCGCCGTGTCCACAACCAGCCCTGCTCCGCTTGCCCCGCCCATTCGTGTTGCCCTGATCGATGACGATGCGCACTTCAGTGCCGCGTTTGCGCAGGCGTTGGCCAGCGCGCCAGACATGCGTGCGGCAGGAGCCGCCGCCACACTTCGCGATGGCCTGGCACTCCTGCAGCGTGCAAGCCCCGCAGACATCCTGGTGGTGGACCTTGGCTTGCCCGACGGCTCAGGCATCGATGCCATTCGCGCCACGCGCGCAGCGTGGCCGCATTGCGAAATCATGGTGGCTACCGTGTTCGGCGACGAGGCCCACGTCATGCGGTCGATTGAAGCGGGCGCCACGGGATACCTGCTCAAGGACAGCAGCGCCGCTGATATCGTGCGCGAACTGCGCTCGTTGCATCTTGGCGGCAGTCCAATGAGCCCATTGATTGCACGCCAGGTGCTGACGCGTTTGCGTGCGCCGGCATTGGACACCGTTACAGCACCGCCTCCGGCCAGTCCACCAGTCACCACGCCTGCGGCGTTGTCCCCACGCGAATACCAGGTCCTCAACGACATCACGCGCGGGTTCTCGCACGACGAGATCGCCCAGAGGCTGGCGGTGTCGCGCCATACACTGCTGACCTATGTGCGACGTATCTACGTCAAGCTGGACGTGCACTCCAAGGTGGAGGCCATCAACGTTGCGCGCACGCGGGGCTTGCTCGATGAGGATTAGGCACGGCGCATGCCATGGATGGCTCGTTGCGATGCTCCTGGCAATGCTGTCGGTAATGCTTGCCGGCGAGTTGCACGCACAGGACTTGCCTTTGCATATCACCGCTGCGCAAACGCGTATCACGCCAGACGGCTCGCTGGCGACGCCACCGATGACGCTGGATCCCAAGGAAATCGGCAACACGTGGACGGACACGCCGTTGCCCATGGTAGTCGCGCGTCATATCACGCCCGATGCCATCGACGCTGGCGCCATGGAGACGGTCTGGCTAAGGTTCACGCTGCCCCAGTCGCCATCACTGACCAGCTCGCAGGAGCCGCTGTACCTCTATGCGCCACGCTGGCAAACGGTGGGACGGCTCGCGGTCTATGCCGACGGCAAACTGCTCTGGCACTCGCGCGCCGGGCCGGTATGGAACAGCTACAACTATCCGCTGTGGATTGCCTTGGGCCATGCACCGCGTGAGATCGTCGTACGCATGGATGTCGTCGGGCAGGTCGGCGGCGCCATATCGACGGTGCGCATCGGCACCAATGGGCAACTGCTCTGGCGCTATGCGCTGCGCAGCTTCCTGCAGACGCAGTTTCCATACCTGTCGAGCGGCGCGTTGCTCGCCATCGGCATTTTCTCGCTGCTGGTCTGGTGCAAGCGCCGCGGCGAATCGCGCTATCTGCTGTGCTTCCTGGCGGCATCCAGCTACTTCCTGCACACGCTCCAGTATCTGGTCGGACAAGATCCGCTGCCGATCCCGGAAGCCTGGTTCAGCTGGCTGGCCTTCAACAGCATCGCGTGGCTGATCCTGACCTGCTATGTCTTCATATTCCGCTACCTCGGCATACGTTACCGTCGGCTTGAAGCGACGCTGATCTGCATCGTCATTTTCCTGGCCACCAGCACCTTGCCGCTCTCGTGGCTCACACACGCAGTGTTCCTGTTTCCGCTATCGAACCTGCTGCTGGTTGCCCTGAACCTGGTGGCGTCGATCGCCGCGCTGCGGGCGTCGTGGCGCGCAGGGTCGCGCGAGGCCATGCTGTTTTCTGCCTGGAACGCGATGAGCACGCCTATCGCGGTGCATGATGTGCTGCTGCAGAACTATCGCATCAGCATCGAGGGCATCTACCTGCTGTCTTACCTGGGCTGCGTACAGCTGTTGCTGTTCATGTACCTGATGTACCGGCGCTATATCGGTGCTCTGGAGGAAGTGGCGCAGCTCAACGCAAACCTCTCGGTCCGGCTCGCGCAACGCGAGGCCGAGCTTAACGAAAGTCATCGGCAGCTACGCGAAGTCGAGCGTCGCGAGACGCTCACGCAAGAGCGCCAGCGCCTGCTGCAGGACATGCATGACGGGCTCGGCTCGTCCCTGATCAGCGCCTTGCGCGTGGTCGAGCAACGTCGTGCAAAGATGGATGTCGAAGGCGATATCGCACAGTTGCTGCGCGAATGCATCGACGATCTCAAGCTGACCATCGATTCGCTGGAGCCGGTATCCGCCGACCTGCTCCTGTTGCTGGCCACGCTGCGCTATCGGCTCGGCCCACGCCTTGAAGCTGCCGGTATCGGACTGGAGTGGCAGGTCGAGGATGTGCCGGCGCTGCCCTGGCTCGATCCGCAGAGCGCGCTCCATATCCTGCGCATTCTGCAGGAAGTCCTGACCAATATCCTCAAGCACAGTGGTGCCACGAGGATCCGCGTGCAGACCAGGTCGGATGATCATGCGGTGACCGTGCGTGTACATGACAACGGCGAACCGTTCGATCATGCGCTTGTGCAAGAGACCAGCAACGGGCGTGGGTTGGCCAACCTGCGCAGGCGTGCGCGAGCAGTGGCTGCGGAGATCGCGTGGCAAGCCGACGCATACGGTACGTGGTTCGAACTACGGCTCCCCGTGGCGCACGCCATATCCGACGAGGCCGCATCGTAGCAACGCGTCAGTGGTAGCCTGCAACGCCGACGGCCGCGTGCCGGCCTTGCCGGCCTGCTATCAGCGCCCTGGCCGCTTCGGGACGCCCCTCCTTCAGATAGGCCGACACCAGCGTCAGGTCTACCAGATCGCGCTGGGCACGGCTGCCACCAATGCATACGGTGCGTGGCATGGCCGCTTCCAGCGTACGGATCGCAACGTCCCAGTCCTGAGCGGCGTAGGCCGAGAAGCCCTCGACCAGGTGGACGACGACGTCACCGGCCGCGTAGCGGTTTAATTCAAGCTTGTCGCGAATCTCCGCCAGACGCACCTGCAATGCTTCAATATCTTCCTCGACCACACAGGCGATCAGCGCGTGCAAGTCGACATAGCCCAGCCCCGCGGCCGGATAGCAGTGCTGTGCGTGGGCATGGAGTTCGCGCCAGGCAACTTCATCGCGTGGCTGCCCCGCCAGTTCCGCGCGCCACAGGAACGACACGGCGTCGGTCACGACATTGATCGGCGGCCCCCAGGCACCACCCGGATGCACACTCGCTCGATAGGCCTGCCAGGCAAGATCGGTCTTGCCAACCGCCAACGCGGCCAATGCCAGGTGCCATGACAGATGACAGTGCGTGAGGCTGCGCCTGTCATGCTGGGGCATCCAGCCTTCCAGGAATTCAAGGGCCAGCGCCGACTCGCCACGTTCATACATGACATGCGTACGAAAATGAGCCGCATGGGCATGGCGCGGATTCGCCTGCAATGCACGTTCAAGCCGTGTCCAGGCTTCGTCAAGCCGCCCGGTCTCGCCAGCGGCGAAACCGAGCACGGCATCGAACCACCAGTCCTCGCCGTAGGCCGCTGCCAATGACAACAGGTATTGGTAGAGCTGCTCCTCGTGGTCGGGATCGCCACTGAAGCCGTAAAGTCCGAACACGCTCGTGGCAGGCGCCAACACCATGCCGTCGCGCGGCCACGCCTTCAAGTGCGTGTGCATGGCCGGCATCGCCAGGGCGGATTTGCCCTCGATGCCAAGCGCAAGCACCTCGACGTGGCTCTGCTCGCGTGGCGAGTGATGTGCCACCAGCTTGCGCGCACTTCCGGCCAATTCCCTCGCCTGCGCCACCTCGCCGTCGAGGAACCAACCGCGCGCCAGGGTGATGGCGGCCAGCGCAAACGCGGGATCCAGGTCCATCGCCGCCGCCAGATGCTCACGGTAGCCGGCTACCCCCGACATCACGCTATCGACACCCGCCACATAGGCGTCGCGCGCCGGCACCGACGATGTGGACAGCGACAATCCGAATCTGTCTTCCAGCATGACGCACTCCTCACGCCATGCCCAGCGCCCGCGCGCTGCGGCCATGTCCGACTGTTATAGGTGACCCGGGTGGATTACGGTAGGCAAAGTGCCGAGTGGCCTAGCGCACGTCATGAGAATGCACCTGTAGCGCCTCAAGAAACCGGGACACCATGTTGTAGGCACCCACGGTCGCGGTCAGCTCGATAATGTGCCGCTCCGAAAACCGCTGCCGGATAGCGTCAAAGACCGGTGCATCGACCCGAATATTGCGTGTCATGGCATCGGTGTAGGCCAGCACCGCGCGTTCGGTGTCGTCGAACAGCTGGCTGTCCTGCCACGACGGCAACGCATCGAGCTGGGCCTGCGTCATGCCCTCCCTGAGCGCGATCGGCGCGTGCTGGTCGGCCTCGTAAGGCGCGCCGTTCAGAATCGCAACGCGCATGATGACCAGTTCGCGCAGCGCACCGGGTAGCGTGGACTTCTGCCTGATCGCCGTCAGGTAAGTCAGCCAGCCCTCGGCCACCGGCGGCGCATGGAGCAGCATCTGGTATAGGTGCAGCACACCACCGCGCTCCGCGGTGATGCGCTCGACAAGGGGCCGCACCAACGGATCGGAAAGGTCTGCGTAAGGGATGTTTGCCATCGCGAATCTGTCTCCTTGATTCAGGTTCTATTCCGAAACGATCACCTTGCGCTTGACAAGATCGGCCATCACGTCCGAATCCTTCCTGACGCGCGCGGCAAACGCTTCCGGGCTGTTGTTGACGATATCGAATGCGTTTTCCGCGAACCGCTTCGACACCTCGGGATCATGCATGACTTCGCGCGTAGCGCCCAGCAGCTTGTCGCGTACGTCCGTCGGCAACCCCCTGGGGGCCACCAGGCCGATCCAAGTCGGATACTCGAAGCCCGCGATCGATTCGCTCATGGTCGGTACATCGGGCAACATTGCCGAGCGCTTCGGCGAACTGACGGCCAGCGCACGGATCTTGCCCGCCTGGATATGCGGCAGCATCACGGACAACCCGGCAAACGCGTACTGGATATGTCCGCCAAGCAGGTCCGTCAGCAGCGGCGCGGCGCCCTTGTAGGGGATATGCGTCGTCGCAAGCTGCTTTGCAATGTTCAGTTGGGCGCTGTTGACATGCCCGGCTGACGCCGTACCAGCCGAACCGTACGAGGTCTCCGGATGCGTCTTGAGGTAGGCCACCAGTTGATCGAGATTCTTCACGGGCAGGTCATTACGCACGACCAGCACCTGCGGCGTGGTAACCAGCAGACTCAGGTAGTCGAACGATGTGAACGTATCGAAGCGCAGGTTCTTGACCGTATAGTGATTCACGGCCTGCGAATCCAGCGCCAGCATCAGCGTATAGCCATCGGGCTTCGCACGGGCCAGATCGCTGGCTCCGAGCGAGCCGCTGGCGCCGGGCTTGTTCTCGATGACCACGGTCTGGCCCAGTTGCTTGCCCAGCGCATTGGAAATGGTGCGTGCGGTCTGGTCTACCGCGCCGCCCGGCGCAAACGGCACGATCAGACGAATCGGCTGGTTCGGATAAGGCTGCTGCGCCCATGCCGACGACGCGCCAAGCATGAATGCAACCAGTGCGGCGGCACCGAGCAAGCGCCGGAAAATACCTGTCATCGTTATCTCCTGTTGTTATGGCTTCTGCGGGCGGGCTCTTGTGGCCCGTCCCCATATCCGATGCGGACTAGCGGGTGGCGGCAACCAGCCCGCCGTCCACCACGATCTCCGTGCCGGTGACATAGCGGCTTTCGTCCGCCGCCAGGAACAGCACGGCATGCGCGGTATCCCAGCCGTCGCCCATGCGTTTCATCGGCACCTGGTTGTTGCGATGCGCGATAAACCCTTCGGTATCGCCCTTCGCATACTTGGCCGCGAGTCCCTCGATCAGCGGCGTATGCATGAGGCCCGGCACCACACAGTTCAAGCGGATGTTGTCGGGGGCATGGATCACTGCAGTAGTGCGCGTAAAATGCATCAGCCCGGCCTTGGCCGCGGCATACGCCACTTGTGGCTTGCCCACATAGCGCAAGCCGGCCACCGATGCCACATTGACCACAGCGCCACCGCCTTGCCGCTGCATGATTGGCAGCACATGCTTGCAGCCCAGGAACGCACCCTTCAGGTTCACCTGCATCTGCGCATCCCAGACCGCTTCATCCATGTCCACAGGCCCCCCGGGCTGGGACAGGCCTACGTTGTTGACAAGGATGTCGATGCGGCCATGACGCGCCATGCAAGCCTGCACCACGCCCTCCACCTGATCGGCACGGGTGCTGTCGCATGCCATGACCTCGGCGCCGAAGCCCTCGGCCGCAATCAGGTTGCGCGTTTCGATGGCGTTTTCCAGGTTCAGGTCGGTGCCGAACACCGTGGCGCCCTGGCGCGCCATCAAGACAGCTGTGGCCCGCCCGTTTCCCCAGCCCTTGGCCACCGCGCCACAGCCCATTATCAGGGCCACCTTGCCTTTGAGATCCAGCATCCTGTCTCCGTTTCAATCGCTGACGTCAAACATTGCGGGCCTATTCTAGGCAGGCTACATTTATTGCGGAAATTCCATTTATTGATGATTTGATAGGCTGAGAGAATGAATATCACGCCGCGTCAGCTTCGTATCTTTCTGGCACTGGCCCAGTCGCTGAATTTCAGCCGCACCGCGGAGCAGTTCTTTGTCACGCAGCCGTCGCTGAGCAAGGCGGTCAAGGACATGGAAGCAGAGCTGGGGGTCGCGCTGTTCGAGCGCTCCACGCGCAGCGTACGGCTGACGCCCGCGGGGCAGCAACTGGTGCCGATGGCGCGTCGCATCGTCGGGGAATTCGATACGGGGCTGCAGCACATGCAGAACCGCGCGGAACATGAAGCGCACCGCCTGTCAGTAGCCGCGCTGCCTTCGCTAGCCAACGTGCTGCTACCTGGCGTGTGTGCCGCGCTGGAACATCGCTATGCCCAACCGCAGATTACCGTGCACGATTGCGCGGATCAGGCCGCCGTGATGCGTGTAGTCCACTATCAAGTCGACTTCGCGCTGGCGTCAGCATCGCCATCGAACCCCGAGTTGCATTACGAGGAAATCCTGCGCGACCGCTTCGTATTGCTAGCGCCTTCGGTCTGGCGCAAGCGCGTGGGCACGCGAGTGTTGATGGACAATCTTGCCGATCTGCCGCTGATCAGCATGACCGATGCCAGTACCGCGATGAAGTACATGAGCGCCGCGTTCCTGCAGCGCGGTGTGGTGTTCCGTCCCAAGCTGCAGCTCGACCAGATCGGCACAATTGCCGGCTTCGTCAAGCAGGGTCTGGGCATCGCCGTGTTGCCCTATCTGGGCATCATGCCGCTGCTGTCGCTCAAGGGGATGCACGTGGCGGAGATTGTCGGCGGACCGGTGCGATCCGTGGGAATCGTCAGCCGCAAGACGACCACGCCATCGGATATCGCCGCGCAAGCCATGGCGGAAGTGCGCGCGATTTCAGATCGGCTGAAACAGCAGGCGCCTGAATGGATCTGGCCACCGTTACAGCCACTTGCTACAACCCGGTCATCGAGGAATTCCACTGATGCCCTTGGTGGTCTCCCCTCTCCCGCCCGCGGGAGAGGGGCGGGGGAGAGGGCCGGCGGTTCAAGCTGAGACAAGTCGCAATTTGAGTCTCGATGCCCTCTCCCCCAACCCCTCTCCCGCAAGCGGGCGAGGGGAGCAAAACTGTAGGCATTTCTATTTGAACGTGGCCGACCAGTACGCGCGGATCTGCATTACCAGTGCCTGTGGTAGCGCGACATAGTGTTCGGCAAGCGCATCGGCCTGGCCCTCCATCAACGCCCACTGGAAAAATGCCAGCGCATCGCGCGTACCAACCGCATTGCCTGGCGCGCGCGGCATCAACACGAATACGGTACCCGTGATGGGCCAGACCGTCTGGCCGGGCGGATTGGTCAGCAACTGGTAGAAGTCCTGCTGTGGGTTCCATTCGGCCGCCGCCACTGCCGCGCTGAACGATTCGCGGGAAGGTTGCACGTATATGCCATCGCGATTCTGGACCGCCGCATAGGTCAGCTTGCGCTGCAGGGCATAGGTCAGCTCCACGTAACCGACAGCACCTTGCACGTTGCGGATGTAGACCGAGACACCCTCGTTGCCGCTGGCCCCGACCCCGGTTGGCCACTTCACAGTGGTGCCCGCACCGACAGTGTCCTTCCATTCCGTGCTGACCTTCGAGAGGTAGTCGGTCCAGTTGAACGTGGTCCCCGAACCGTCGCTGCGATGAACCACCACGATTTTCAGGTCGGGCAGCGGCACGCCGGGATTGACGGCGGCGATCGCGGGATCATTCCAGTTGACGATCCTGCCCTGATAGATGGCGGTCAGCAACGCGCCCGTCATGCGCAACTGGCCAGCGCCAATGCCTGCCAGGTTCAGCACTGGCACCACACCACCCACCACGATCGGAAACTGCGCCAGGCCAGCGCGCTGCAATTCGTCGGGCTTGAGCGGCATGTCCGTCGCGCCGAACGTGACATTGGCCGCCTTGATCTGACGGATGCCATTGCCGGAACCCACCGGCTGGTAGTTCACCTGCTGTCCGGTCTTGGCGTAATAGGTGGCAGCCCACTTTGACATGAGTGGGTAGACAAAGGTGGAGCCGGCTCCGGTGACATCGCCCGCTTGCGCTTGCCCAAGCCACGCACAAGTGGTCAGCAGCGTCGCCACGAATCCGCGCATCACGTGGCGCAGGAGAGCCTTCGGGATGCACGATCGGTCCATGATTGTTCTTCCTTCTGCTGGGCGCTGCCGGGCACTGCCTCACGGCGCATCGGCATATGCCGCATGCGTACCGCTTAACGAATGAGGCTAGCAGATGGCACGCGAAGAGAAAGGAATTTCCGCATGAAACCGCAAATTGTCACGAGTGATCGATCCGTCGTGAATTGTCAAAATAAGTTCACACAGCCGGGTCACGTGGCAGACGGTACAGCACGTGCCGCGTCAGTGCATGGTCTGGCGGCAGCGCAGGATGATCGAAATCGTCGGCCGTTGCGTGTCGCATGCCCAGCCGTTGCATTACACGCTCGGAACGCAGATTGATGGCCGCGGTGAACGATACGATTTCATCGAGCCGCAACACGTTGAAGCCATGATCCAGCGCCGCGCGCGCGGCCTCCGTGGCGTAGCCATGCCCCCAACTGTCGTGGGCCAGGCGCCAGCCGATCTCGACGCAACGCCCGAACGGAGGGTTCCAGGCCGGAATGGCCAGACCGGTGAAGCCGATGAAACTCGACGTCTCTTGCAGCTCCACCGCCCATAGACCAAACCCGTGCTGTGCGTGGTGCGTGACGATGCGATCGAAGAACGCATCGCTTTGGGCAGCACTCAACGTAGAAGGGAAAAACTCCATTACCCGTGTATCCGCATTGATCGCGCGAAACGGTTCGCGATCCGCTTCGCGCCACGCCCGCAGGCGCAGGCGCGATGTCGGTTCGGGTAACGGTGCGGCGCTCAACGTGAATGCACCTTGAACGCATCGCCCTGCATGCCCGCGCGATCCACGGCGGCAATACGGTTCCGGCCGTTATCCTTCGCGTGGTAGAGCTGCGCATCGATCAGGTTCAGGAAGGCCGTGGCGTCGCTGCGACCATTCGACACCGTGGTGCCCACGCCGAAGCTTGCCGTAACGCGCTGGTCGTACGGTGAACGCAGGTGGGGAATGGCAGCCGCGGCAATCAGCTCGCGGCAACGTTCGGCAATCTTCACCGCGGCGTCGGCATCGGTATTGCCCAGTACCATGGCGAATTCCTCGCCACCGAATCGCCCCAGGAAGTGATCGGGGCCCACCGCATCACGCAACACCGCGGCGATCTGCTTCAGGCACTCGTCGCCCTGCACGTGGCCGTAGTAGTCATTGAAGGACTTGAAGAAATCGATGTCCATGATGATCAGCGACAGCGGCGCACCAGATGCTCTCGATGCGGCCCACTCGCTGGCCAGAACGCTGTCGAACTTGCGACGGTTGCTCACACCGGTCAGGCCGTCGGTATAGGATAAACGCTCCAGTTCCTGCTGCAACTGCGCGAGCTTTTCCTCGGTGCGCTTGCGTTCGCTGATATCGAACATGAAACCGATCAGCGAATCGACCTCGCCTTTGTCGTTACGCACCACGTGCACCACATCGCGCAGCCAAACGTAGCCGCCGTCGCGGGTCAGCGCACGGTAGTCCGCCTCATGATCGGTCCCCGCCTGTGACTGCGACACGCAAAAATTGACCACGGATTCGCGATCGTCGGGATGCATGCGGTCGGCCCAGTCGTTCACATTCTTCCACGTCGATGGCGCCCAACCGAGCAATGCCTCGATCTGTGGACCGATATAGGCAAACTCCATCGTCGCCCAGTCGATCTTCCACGGAATCGCCTTCGTCGATTCGAGCAGCGTCCGGTAGACCGCACTGTCATCTTCACCCAATGCATGATCGGGCGGGGAAAGGGTTTCCTCGTGGCGCAGGAAAGCGGCCTTGAGCGGGCTGTTGGCGGGATCGGGGCGGTCGTCTTGGGTGGTCATGGCTGGTGAAAGACAATGGCAAGAACGAAGAGACGGCTATGATGGCACAACCCGAAACTGCAAGGAGATATCGATGCTGGAACTACGCCCCACGTGTGAGAACTGCAACACCTCCCTGCCGCCTTCTGCAACCGATGCGCGCATCTGCAGTTTCGAATGCACGTTCTGCGCCGACTGCGTCGACAACGTGCTTGGCAACGTCTGTCCGAACTGCGGTGGCGGCTTCACTGCGCGCCCCGTTCGGCCGGCGCAGGACTGGAAGAACGGCAATACGGTAGACAAGTACCCACCTTCGGCCACGGTCAAGCATCGGCCCGTCGATGTGGCTGCGCATCAGGCATTCGCGGCAGCGGTTCGCAATGTTGCGCCAGAAGATCGGTAAGCGCATCAGACCAACTGCGCGTGATCAAGGGTATGCGTTGCGAGGCGAAATGTTGTGATGTGCGGGCGTAGAATCGCCCGCACTTTTACATCATTGCGGAGACATTGATGCCAGCAACCAATCCATCCACCAAGCCCCGCAAGGCCGCCACGCGGCCGGCGCGCGCCGAACTGGTGATGACAAACTCCAGGGCGACGAACAGTGTCCGGGTGAAGTTTGGCGATGTCACCGTGATAGCGCCGAAACCCACCGAAGAGCAGGTTGAACAAGGCGTTCGGGACAGCATGCGAGCGATGAGAGGACTGGTCCGGTGCTTTCGCATGCAACCAAGTACGCCGCTGCACGGGCCGGAGATCCCCGTGTTCACCGCTGACCGAGAGAATCCCGAGCGCGTGATTCGCACATTGAATGGCAAATCCGAAAGCGGCCGCTTTCGTCGAGGCAAGTTCAAGGCTGACTAATGTCCCAACTTATTTGCCCAAAGCCATGCCAGACCGAAAAACCGTCATCCGTTCCATATCCGAGATCACGATGCTGGCCCGCGCATCGGGAAAGCCCATGGCCGTCATTCTCGCCGGACACAATGGATCCGGAAAGTCCACCCTGTGGTACGACCATATCGCCGATGAATTGCAGGTTCCGCTGATCAATGCGGACCGTATGATGTTGTCCATCCTGCCGACGGCAGGCGAAGACGGGCATCTGAGGGTCTGGGCCAAAAGACTGCGTGATTCTGATCAAAAATGGATGGCTACAGCGCAGAAGGGCGTTCATAGCTTTGTCGCGCAGGCCATGACACAGAAGGTTCCGTTCGCTGTCGAAACCGTGTTCTCCCATTGGAAGCGCAAGCCCGACGGTACGCACGAAAGCAAGATTGATCTGATCAAGGATCTTCAGGGGACCGGCTACTTTGTCCTACTGCTGTTTGTCGGCTTGGCAAACGCCTCCTTGTCGCTCGGGCGTGTTGCAATGCGCAAGGCCGAGGGTGGACACGCAGTAGCCGTTCAGAAACTACTGCGTCGATTTTCTCGGACACAGCATGCCGTCCGGCACGCCGTCCCCATCGCCGATGCGGTCATCCTTGTAGACAACAGTGGTTCCGCCTCTCGTCCCTTCACGCCGTGCTTTGTAAGTGCAGGGCCAGATATACTCTATGACCTTCGCAGGAACGGGCATATACCGGCCGAAATGGTGAGGTGGCTGAATATTGTCGCGCCAATCACCGATTGGCCGCACCCGGAGAATCCAACCCTGAAGCCTCCCCCACCGCATCGGGCACCGTCCGGTCCGCCGCCCTTCGCAAGCATTCCAGCATCGACACCACCGCCGAGCGCTTGAGGCCGTCGTCGCGCCAGTACATCGACACCGAGCCGAAGCCTGCCAGCCGCAGCGGCACGATGCGGAGCGCCCCGAGTTCTTCGAGTCGTCGCGCGGTGCGGTGCGAAGCGAGCCCGATCATGTCGCTGTTATTGAGCAGCGTGAGGTTGAGCACCGTGGAATTGCTCTCCACCGAATCCGCCGGTAACGGGTAGCCCGCGCTGGCCAGCGCCGCTTCCAGTGCGTTGCGGATCGGCGTGCCGCGAGGCCACACTACCCAGCGGTGGGCCTGCAGGTCGCGCCATTCCACCTGGTCACGCAGCATCAGCGGGTGGCGCGGCCGCGCAACGAAATGGATCGGCTCCATGTAGAGCGATTCGCTGCGTACCTGCGCGTCCTGCAGTTCCGGTGCCGAGCGACCCACCACGATATCGAGCTCGCTGTGCGCCAGTTGGCTCATCAGCCGGTCCATGGTGGTTTCCACCAGCCGGACCTGCGCGCGCGGCTGCCGTTGCAGCAGCCCAAGCACGGCCAGCGGCACGGTATCGGCCGCCGATGCGCCCGATGTACCCACCACCACGATCCCACTGCCGCCATCGCGCATGGCTTGCAGGTCGTCGCGTGCCGTATCGAGCTGGGCCTCGATCCGGCGAGCGTGATCGATCAGTGATTCCCCATAGGGCGTCGGCCGTAGCCCACGCGCCTGACGCTCGAACAGTGGCAGGCCGATATCGTCCTCGAGGTCCTTGAGCCACTTGGATAGTCCAGGCTGGGTGGTATTGAGCATGGCGGCCGACTGGCTCATGTTGCCGGTCTCCGCCAGGCTCAGGAGCATCTGCAAATTGCGCAGCCTAAGGCGCTGGGTCCAGTCCATATCGGTCTACCTATATATTTTTTAGTATGCATCCAAGCAAAACTTCATTTCAAATCTTATAGCGTGCGGCGTATAACTCCAAGCAACAGCAGATGCCAATCTCACTGGCACCGACAAAAGCAGATGGAGACACCATGTCAGAGCACTCGCTTGACCCGGCCCGCGCCGCGTACTACGAACGCATCGGCCATAGCCATATGACCCCGCTGTGGGAATCGCTGCATGCACTGGTACCGCCGCAACCACGGCCGCAGATCGTTCCCGCCATCTGGAAATATGCTCAGGTCCGCCCGCTGGTCATGCAGGCCGGCAGCGTCATCAGTGCCGAAGAGGCCGTGCGCCGCGTGCTGGTGCTGGAAAACCCGGGCCTGCCAGGCAAATCGAGCATCACTTCGACGCTGTATGCGGGCCTGCAACTGATACTGCCGGGCGAAGTGGCCCCGAGCCATCGCCATACGCAGTCGGCATTGCGCTTTATCGTCGAAGGCAAGGGCGCGTGGACCGCCGTCAATGGCGAGCGCACCACCATGCATCCCGGCGATTTCATCATCACGCCGTCGTGGACCTGGCATGACCATGGCAATCCCGCCGAAGCCGATGGCGGCGAGCCCGTGGTCTGGCTCGACGGCCTCGATATTCCGCTGGTGCAGCAGTTCGACGCGGGCTTTGCGGAGAACTACCCCGAAGCGCAGCAACCGGTGCTGCGGCCCGAAGGCGACAGCTTTGCGCGCTTTGGCCACAACATGGTGCCGGTGCGCCATCGTGTCAGTGACCCCACCTCGCCGATCTTCAGCTATCCATACGCACGCTCGCGCGAAGCGTTGGAGCAGCTGTTCCGCAATGGCGATCTCGATGCGTGGGACGGCGTCAAGCTGCGCTATGTGAACCCCGCCACCGGCGGCTGGCCGATGCCGACCATCGCCACGTTCATGCAGTACCTGCCGGCCGGCTTCCAGGGCAAGACCTATCGCAGCACCGATGCCACGGTCTACAGCGTGGTGGAAGGTAGCGGCACCGTGCGCATTGGCGATGCACAGTTCCAGTTCGAGCCACGCGACGTGTTCGTGGTCCCATCCTGGGCGCCCGTGCAACTGGGTGCCATCGAGGATGCCGTGCTGTTCAGCTATTCCGACCGCCCGGTACTGTCCGCGCTCAACCTGCTGCGCGAGTCGCGCACCTGATCGATTTCCATATCGCTTGCCATCGGCGCACATGTCATGCGCGCCGCGGCCCCCGTTCACCCTTTTTTTGCTGGGAACCACAACCATGAAGTACGTCTTTACGCCCCCCGCCACCGTCGCCGTTCC
Organism: Cupriavidus sp.; assembly: GCF_057315035.1. Classification (NCBI taxonomy): domain Bacteria; kingdom Pseudomonadati; phylum Pseudomonadota; class Betaproteobacteria; order Burkholderiales; family Burkholderiaceae; genus Cupriavidus; species Cupriavidus sp. The sequence continues at coordinate 135,274 of NZ_DBHKYV010000016.1, forward strand.
CGTTGCCGGCACCGACGATGTGTTCGCCGTACGCCGCGTCTACTGCGTTGGCCGCAACTACGCGGCACACGCCCGTGAAATGGGTTTCGATCCCGACCGCGAACCGCCGTTCTTCTTCTGCAAGCCGGCCGATGCGGTGATTCCGGTGCCGGACGGCCAGACCCTGGAGCTGCCCTATCCGTCGCAGACGCAGAACTACCACTATGAAGCGGAACTGGTAGCCGTGATCGGCAAATCCGGCGCCAACATCGCCGTGGAAGATGCGCTGCAATACGTGTATGGCTACGCCGTGGGCCTCGACATGACGCGCCGCGACCTGCAGATGAAGATGCGTGAAATGGGTCGTCCGTGGGAAATCGGCAAGGCCTTCGATGCGTCGGCACCGATCGGCCCGATCCACCGCGTCAGTGAGGCAGGTCATCTTCAAGACGCCGCCATCACGCTGACCGTCAACGGTGAGACAAAGCAGAGCAGCAACGTGACGCACCTGATCTGGTCGGTAGCCGAAACCGTGGCCTACCTGTCGCAGTTCTTCCGCCTGGAACCGGGCGATGTGATCTACACGGGCACGCCCGAAGGTGTCGGCGCGGTCAAGGCTGGCGACCTGATGGTGACTGCCGTGGCGGGCCTGGGCGAACTCAAGGCGCGCGTCATCTGATCTTGCGGGACTATCATGCAGCTCTATAGTTTCTTTAACAGCTCCACGTCGTATCGCGTGCGGATTGCGCTGGCCCTGAAGGGCCTGCCTTACGACTACCTGCCCGTCAACATCCGCACGGGACAGCATCGCGAAGCGGAATACGTGAACGGGATCAATCCGTCGGCCAGCGTGCCTGCACTGGTGGACGGCGATTTCTACCTGAGCCAGTCGCTGGCCATCATGGACTATCTGGACGCACGCCATCCGGAACCGCGCCTGATCCCGCAGGATCCGGTGCAGCGTGCGCGCGTGCTGGAACTGGCCAACCTGATTGGGTGCGACATCCATCCGGTCAACAATCTGCGCGTGCTGCGCTATCTGGACGGCGTGCTCAAGGTCACGCCCGAACAGAAAGACGCGTGGTATCGCCACTGGATCGACGAAGGCATGGCTGCCGTGGAGCGCCTGCTGACCCGTCATGGTCACGGCAAGTACTGCTTTGGCGATACGCCGACACTGGCCGACGTGACACTGGTTCCGCAGATTGCCAACGCTCTGCGCATGGGTTGCGACCTTTCCGCCTATACGCGCGCCATGGCCATCCATGAACACGCATCGGCGCATCCGGCCTTCGCGGCCGCCGCGCCAGCGCGCCAGCCCGACTACACCGCCTGACGTCGCGACCGACAGGCCAGGAGACAACCATGACAAAGACACCACGAAGCGACCGCAAGGTCCTGATCATCGGGGGCGGCATCGGCGGCCTGGCCGCGGCGCTGGCGCTGGCGCGCAAGGGCATCCGCATCGAACTGCTGGAGCAGGCCGAGCACATCGGCGAAATCGGCGCCGGCATCCAGCTCGCGGCCAACGCGTTCGCGGCGCTCGACGCGCTGGGCGTGGGCGAGGCCGCGCGCGGCCGGGCGGTCTTCACCGACTACATCCACCTGCGCGATGCGATCGACTGCAGCGATATCGCACGCGTCGATGTGGGCCAGGCGTATCGCGAGCGCTTCGGCAATCCGTATGCCGTGATCCATCGCGCCGATATCCACCTGTCGATCCTCGAAGCCGTACAGCACCATCCGCTGATCGAGTTCCGCACCGCCACACGTGTGGAACGGCTCGAACAGGACGACAAGGGCGTGACCGTGATCGACCAGCATGGCGAGCGCCATCGCGCCGACGCCGTGATTGGCTGCGACGGTGTCAAATCCGCCATTCGCGAAGCACTGATTGGCGATGAGCCGCGCGTCACCGGCCATGTGGTCTATCGCGCCGTGGTCGAGGTGGACAACATGCCCAAGGACCTGCAGGTCAACGCCCCCGTGGTGTGGGCCGGCCCGCACTGCCATCTGGTGCACTACCCGCTGCGCGGTGGCCAGCAATACAACCTCGTGGTGACGTTCCACAGCCGCGAGCAGGAAGTCTGGGGCGTGCGCGACGGCAGCAAGGAAGAAGTGCTGTCGTACTTCGAAGGCATCCACGCGCTGCCGCACCAGATGCTGGACCGCCCCACGTCCTGGAAGCGCTGGGCCACCGCCGACCGCGATCCCGTGGAGCGCTGGAGCTTCGGCCGCGCCACGCTGCTTGGCGATGCGGCGCATCCGATGACGCAATACGTTGCACAGGGCGCCTGCCAGGCGCTGGAAGACGCCGTGGCGCTGGGCGCCGCCGTGGATGCGGCCGAGGGCGACTTCGAGGCTGCATTCAAGCTTTACGAGCAGGCACGTATTCCGCGCACCGCGCGCGTGCTCTATGGCGCGCGCGACATGGGTCGCGTCTATCACGCCAAGGGTGTGGACCGCTTTGTACGTAACACGCTCTGGGTAGGCCGCACGCAGACGCAGTTCTACGATGCGCTGCAGTGGTTGCATGGCTGGCGTGCCGAGCAGGCGCTGAGCCCGACTCCCTGGCTGTAAGTCAGCACCTGCGCAGTACCCAGCAATCCCGCAGCAAGAGAAGCGGCCACAAGAGCCGCCTCGCCATCCTATTCCCCGTATTTCCGGAGGAGACAACATGTCCGCCAACTCCACGTTGAACGTGACCACGTTCATCGATCGCCAGCCGCTGTCCGCTTTCCAGGTAACGATCGTCGTCCTGTGCTTCCTGATCGTTGCGATCGACGGATTCGACACGGCTGCCATCGGCTTTATCGCCCCAGCCATTCGCGCCGAATGGCAGCTCACGCCCGCGCATCTGGCGCCGCTGTTCGGCGCTGGCCTTGGCGGACTGATGGCCGGCGCGTTCCTGTTCGGCCCCCTGGCCGACCGCTTCGGCCGCAAGACCGTGCTGGTGTTCTCGGTGCTGTTCTTCGGCGTGGCCAGCCTGGCATCCGCATGGTCGCCAGGTCTGTGGGAACTGATCGTGCTGCGCTTCCTTACCGGTCTTGGCCTGGGCGGCGCGATGCCGAACGCCATCACGCTGACCTCCGAGTACTGCCCTGCCAAGCGCCGTTCATTCCTGGTGACCACGATGTTCTGCGGCTTCACCGTCGGCTCGGCGCTGGGCGGCCTGGCTTCGGCAGGCCTGATCGAGGCGTTCGGCTGGCGCTCGGTGCTGCTGGTAGGGGGCGTGCTGCCGCTGCTGTTGTCGGTGGTACTGATCTGGTCGTTGCCGGAATCGGTGCGCTATCTCGTGGCGAAGGGGCGCCACCATGTGCGGGTGCGCGCGACGCTGCTTCGCATCGCCCCGCATGCCGATCTGCAGAACAGCTCGTTTGTCATCTCGGAGACGCCGGGCAACCATGGTTCGCCGGTTCGGCACCTGTTCAAGCCGGAGCTGCTGCGCGGCACGCTGCTGCTGTGGCTCACGTTCTTCATGAGCCTGCTGGTGATCTATCTGCTGTCGAGCTGGTTGCCCACGCTGCTGCGCGGCACCGGCATGTCGCTGACTACGGCCGCACTGGTCACCACGATGTTCCAGGTTGGCGGCACCGCTGGCGCCATCGCACTGGGCTGGCTGATGGATCGCTTCAATCCGCACTATGTGCTGGCTGCGAGCTATGCACTGGCAGGTGTGTTCGTGGCGGCTATCGGCAGTCTGGCGGGCGAGCCGGTAGCTGCTGGCGCCGCGGTGTTCTTCGCGGGCTTCTGCGTGTCGGGTTCGCAGGTTGGCGCCAATGCGTTGTCGGCCAGCTACTACCCGACCGATTGCCGCGCCACGGGCGTTAGCTGGGCCAATGGCGTGGGCCGTTTCGGCTCGGTGGTGGGCTCGGTTGGCGGCGCCACGATGTTGTCGATGGGGCTGACAATGCCGGCGCTGTTCGTGCTGGTCGGCATCCCGGCGGTCATCGCCGGGGGCACCATGCTGTCGCTGGGCATCGTACGGCGCGGCCGCATGACGCACGAACTGGCCGCAAGCTAGTCTGCGGGACGGCGCTTGCCTCGCTCGGCCGGCGGGACGGCCCGCCGCCGTTCTGCCGCATCCTGCCGCAGCGCATCGGCGAACGCGCGCACCGCTGGCGGCAGGTGACGTCCCACCATGGTCTGGATCTGCAACGCGCGCTGCTGCATCGCGCGGCCAATGATCGGCACCAGTACACGACGATCGGCACGCAGCGTGTTACGCACTGCCAGCGAGCCGGTCAGGTAGACCACATCGACATGGTTCTGATAGGCGACCAGCGCACTCAATGAATTGCTGGTCAGCAGCACCTGCGGCCGCAGGCCCTCCAGGCTGCATGCAAGATCGAACAGTTGCCGTAGCGTATGCACTTCGCTCGGCAGTACCAGCGGATGCATGACCAGTTCGCGCAACGGCACGCGCGCCATGCCGGCAATCGGATGATTGCGGCTCACACAGGCAAAGATGGGCGCGGCTTCCGAATACTCCACCGCAATGCCGGCCTGGTCGGCGATCGCAAACGTCAGCGCAATGTCGACATCGCCGGCGCGCACCATCCGCGTGGCCTCGGCCGCGGTGACTACCTCCAGCGCGAAGGTCACGCCCGGGTATCGCCGCTGAAACGATGCAATCAAGGTTGGCACATACTCGCGCGCAAAACCTTCGGTGCAGGCAACCCGCACCTTGCTGTGCGCGAGCCCCATCAAACCCTGCAGGTCGGCCTGCAGGGTCTCGGCGTCAAGAAACGCACGGCGGCCGTACTGTTGCACCACGCGGCCGGCATCGGTCAGGCGCATGCCGCGCGGTTCCCGGTCGAACAACACCACACCCAGTTCTTCCTCGAGCCGGGCAATCTGCCGGCTGATGGCCGATACGGCCACATGCAGCGTCTTCGACGCCGCCGTCAGCGAACCTGTCTGCGCCACCTCCAGGAAGTAGGCAAGCGGTACGGCGTGAATCGAGGTCAGTTTCATTGGCGGCTTCCGTGGCATCCATGTGCGATCTTCGCTTTCCGCATCTTACGTGCATTGCACAAAAACCCTTGCCAATTTTAGAAAGGTCCGTTCTGCTACGCGCGCCCGCCTCTGGTGCCTGCATCGTGCCGACATTCGCGTGATGACGGCACTTCGTACCACGGCTGCACCGCTCGCAAGCCATTGATGGCATGGCACGCGCCATCGGGGTGCCATCGGCGCGCTCCGAACGCGGATGCCTGCGTCACATTCCTGACACGCGATTTGCGGACTTTTTCGCCAAACCGGACTGGCTGGCGGTATCGTTGGTCATCAACGTCACCAAGGGGAAAACATGGTTGGAGCACCGCAGAAGAAATGGGTCCGGGCCGGCATGCTGATGGCAGGCGTTGCAGCCTGTCTCTCCACCACGCCCTCCGTCGCGGCCGCCGCGTATCCGGACAAGCCGATCAAGCTCGTTGTGCCTTTCACGCCGGGTGGTTCCACCGATGTACTGGGACGCTTGCTGGCAAAGAAGCTCAGCGAAACGCTCAATGCATCGGTCGTCGTGGAGAACCGTGCCGGCGCGGGAACGATCGTCGGCGCCGACTACGTCGCCAAATCCGCGCCCGATGGCTACACGCTGCTATTGAGCGCGGCCACTACATTCACGATTAACCCGGTCACCTATGCAAAGCTGCCATATGACCCGCTGAAGAGCTTCGACGCACTGGGCCTGGTCGGCTCGACGGGCCTGGTATTGCTGGCCAACCCGTCAGTGAAGGCGAACTCGCTCAAGGACCTCGTTGCCATGGGCAAGAGCGATCCGAAGGGCCTGACCTATGGGTCGTTTGGCGCAGGGACCACGTCGCACTTTGCTGGCGAGATGATCAATGCGGCCACTGGCCTGCACATGCTGCACGTGCCATACAAGGGCAGTTCACCGGCCATGTCCGACCTGATCGGCAACCAGATTCCGCTGACCGTCGACACCGTCGTGGCCGCTGCACCGATCCTCAAGGCCGGCAAGATCAAGGCGCTGGCAGTGACGTCAGCCACGCGCTCCGCGTTGCTGCCCGATGTACCGACCGCCGCCGAGAGCGGGTATCCAGCCGTGAACCTGTCAACGTGGTTTGCGGTAGTGGGCCCCAAGGGCCTGCCCGCACCCGCCAGGCAAAAGCTGGAGGCAGCGCTGGCAACCGTCATGAAGGACCCGGACATGCAGAAAAGCATGACGACCAATGGCTTCGAGCCCGAGTACGGTACTGCGGCAGACTATGCAAAGCGCGTGAACAGCGAGATCCCGCGCCTGAAGAAGATTGCCGAAGCGGCGAACATCAAGGCGGATTGAGGTTGCGGCGTTGGGTGGTCTCCCCTCTCCCGCCGCGCGGGAGAGGGGAGCGAAACCGAGAGCATCTGAAAATCAAACAAAAAAAGGGCAATAGCTTCCGCCATTGCCCTTTTCTACACCAGAGTCCTTACTTCTTCGTCGCGTTGTTGAGCGCGTTGAACTGCTGCGTCAGGTAGTTGCTGGTCTGGTTCATCTGGCTGACCATCAGGTCAAGCTGCGTGAACTGCTTGCGATAGCGTTCGATGGTTGCCTCGACGCGGTCGTTGGCGGCATTGAAACGCTTCTCCAGATCCTTCAGGGTCTTGTCCAGACCGGCGCTGGCGGCGCCCAACGGACCCTTGTCGGCAGTTACGCGATCCACCACATCCGACAAGCGGCGCGCAAACCCGCCCGTCTTGCCGTCGCCGGAAAACAGTTGGGTCACATCGCGCAGGTTGTCCTTGAGCGCGGCGTCGAGCTTCTTGTTGTCGATGGCCATCGTGCCATCCTTCTGCATCGACACACCGATCGCCGCCAGCATCTTCGGCGCGTTCTCCGCCATGCCAGTTTCCGGGCTGTTCAGCACCGCGCGCAGCGAAGTCTGGATGCCGCGCAGCACGCCGTCGCCATTCAGCGCACCTTTGGTACCGGCTTCGGTGTCGAATTGCGTCAGCGTCTTGGCCGACGACTGGATATTGTTGTAGGCGGTGACCAGCGTCTGGATCGATGCCTTGATGCTTTCGGTGTCCTGCGTCATCGACAGCGAGGTCGAGCCCGTCTTCTTGAGCGTCATCGTCACGCCCTGCGCGGCATCGACCACGGTATTGGAAGCGCTGGTAATCGCAATGCCGTTGACCGTCAACGCGGCATTGGTGGCACGCAGCGTCTCGGTCATGCCGTTCGAACCCGGGGTCTCCGGGTTGTAGCCAGCCAGCGACTGCAGTTCCGGCGACGAGCCGCTCACGCGCATGCTCATCGCCTCTCCGGTCTTTTCCGAGGTCAGGATCAGGCGGAACGGCTTGGTACTGCCATCGTTGATGATGCTGGCCTTGACGCCAATGTTCGACTTGTTGATCGCGTCGCGGATGTCCTGCAGCGAACCCTTGCCCGGCTCGATCGTGACCGTCTTCGGATTCGGCTCCTTGTCGGTGGACGTATTGGCCGTGAACTTCGGATTCACATAGGTGCCCGAGGTCTCGTCGAAGCCCGTGGTGGTGCCGAATTCGAACGTCACCGTGCCAGATCCCACCTCCGCGTCCTGCTTGGCATAGCCGATTCCGGCCAGCGACTGCGCCTGCGCCAGGCGGGTCACGTTGACGTTGAGATCGCCCGGTACCGCGGTGCTGCTGGTGGTCACGCCAAGGATGTCGGCATTGCCGACATTGGCCTTGACCGCACCGAACGTCGCTGAATTCATCAGCGTCTTGGCTGCGGCCTGGAAGCTGGTCAGCACGCTCTTGACCGTGCCATAGGCGGTCAACTTGGTCTGGTAGGCCGTGTGCTGCTGCTGCATGGCCTTGAGCGGCGCGCGCTCGGCGTCGGCCAGATTGTCCAGCAGGGTGGAAAGCTGAAGGTTCGAGCCAATACCCAAGGAAGAAACGGATGCCATTTTTTGTGCCCTTCTTTTTTTGTTTCTTTGGATGGCATCCATGCGCTGCGTCGCCTGAATGCCCTGACATCCATCGTTTACGTCGCCCGCTTTTTGTTCTTTAGCTTTCCTGGTACGTAATCGATACAAAGACGATACAAAAATGCCCTCAAGTTTTCTGAGTGTGAGTAATGACTCACGGGCTGACCCTTTATCAGAATGTAAGAAGCTAACTTGCGAGGGAAAGTCGGTGCAGCGCGAGATAGCGCTGACAAACAGGGCCTGCGAGCGCAGCCTGTATGGATACATTGGATACAACAGCTTACAAAGACGATCTCTGCAAGGTCAACGGTCGCCCCAGGGGGCCGTTACTATCGGCATCCATCGCAGCAAACCGACATCGGTGCCCATATGTCCAGGATCCTTTTCGCAAGTCTGATCGGCTTCGCCGCCCTCGCGGCTACCAGCGCGGCCGAAGCGCATGTCAATGTCGACGTCGGCATTGGCGTGCCGGCCTACGTGGCGCCGCCACCCGCGCCGGTCTACTATCAGCCGGCGCCGGTCTATATGGCGCCGCGCCCCGTGATCGTCGAGCCGCGCCCGGTAGTCGTGGCCCCGGGCTATTACGAAGGCTGGCGCGAGCATGAATGGCGTGAACGCCAGTGGCGTCATGAACAACGCCGTCGTGAACGCGAATGGCGCCGCTGGCACGACGACGACTGAGTCTGTCTGGCCGCCTGCGTCCTGCCATGCAGTACGCCTGGAGGCCATTCGCCGCACCGCCCGGCATCACGGTGCGGCTATCGCACAGTGCCGCGGCAAACCCGGGGCAGACCCGAACTACGGCGCCACGCTTCCTCACTGATAATCGGCAAGGCCGAGGCACTCGGCCGCCGAGCCCAAGGGCCACGACTGGACCTGGGCGCAGAAGAAAATCAGTGAAGGAGATGTAGTGAGTATCAAGCGTCAAGCTACGCGCGTTGCGTGCGGGGTGGCCGTTGCCGTGGCCACCGTATTTGCCAGCCAGATTGCCAGCGCCGCCGACGCATGGCCCACCAAGCCGATCAAGGTCATCGTGCCGTACACGCCGGGTGGTTCCACCGACACCGTGTCGCGCGTGGTATTCGAGAAAGTGGCGCAGAGCCTGGGCCAGCCAATCATCATCGAGAACAAGCCCGGTGCCAACAGTACCCTGGGCGTAGGCCTCGCCGCGCGTTCCGCGCCAGATGGCTACACCTTTGTGTCGGTGCTGGCCGCGTACAGCGCGAACATGTCGCTGTACTCGAAGCTCAGCTACAAGCCGTCGGAGCTGACACCGGTGGCCGAGATGGCAGAGCTTCCGCTCATCCTGTTTGCCAGCAAGAAGCTGCCGGTGAAAACCGTTGCGGAACTGGTCGACTACGGCAAGAAGCATCCCGACACGTTGACGTTCGGCTCCAGCGGCGTTGGCAGTTCCGCCCATCTGACCGGCGAGCGGCTGGCGATGGAATCGAAGGTCAAGATGACCCACATTCCCTACAACGGTAGCGCGCCGATCCTGCCTGCGCTGGTCTCCGGAGAAGTCTCCGTGGCATTCGACCCACTGCTGGTGCCGATGCCCCATGTGAAGTCCGGCAAGATCAACGCACTGGCCGTGGCATCGGCCAAGCGCTGGCCCGGCGAGCCGAATATTCCGACCATGGAGGAAGCCGGCTTCCCGGGCTTTGTGATGAGCTCATGGACTGGACTGCTGGCACCGGCCGGCACTCCGCAACCGATCGTCGACCGCATGGCAAAGGAAATTGCCGCGGCCACACGCAGCGCCGATGTGGCGAAGAAACTCACGGAGCTGGGCTTTATCCCGGTGGGCAGTACGCCTGACGAGTTCCGCAAGCTGATCGAGCGCGACACCACGCGCTATGCACAGATCGTGAAGGCCGGGAAGATTACGCTGGATTGATTGCGCTTGTTGCTCCCCTCTCCCGCAATGGCGGGAGAGGGGTCGGGGGAGAGGGCAATGAGGTTCAAATTGCGACTAGACTGTGGTTTTTGGGGGGGCCGCGGCCCCCCCCCCCCACCCCCCGCCCCGGGTCTGGTCCCGGGGCATGGGGGGGAGCGGGGGGTTAG